>JASLBX010000217.1 GCA_030146385.1 Jiangellaceae bacterium
GACCGGCTGATGGACATCGGCCAGCGGCTGCGCCCGCTGCGCGAGGACGGCATCCTGGTCATCGGCTCCGGTTTCATGACCCACGGCCTGCCGTTCGTCACCCGCGAGATGGTGATGCACAACGCGGTGCCGTCGTGGTCGTCCGACTTCGACGCCTGGGTCGCCGACGCGCTGGAGCGCGGGGACGTCGACACGCTCGCGGCCTACAAGTCCGAGGCGCCGGGCATGCCGTACGCACACCCGACGGTCGACCACTACATCCCGCTGTTCGTGACGCTCGGCGCTGCCGACGACCCTGAGCAGCGCGCACAGACGACCATCAGCGGCTACATGATGGGGCTATCGAAGCGCTCGTTCCAGATCGCCTGATTCGCCCCGCCCCGCGTCAACCACGTCGTCCGTGACGGAAACGGCGGAGAAACGGCCCGCCTCGTTCCATGGCTCGTACGGAGCGCCGACACCAGCCGGTGCCACGACGAGACGAGGCGACGATGCGACCACGAACCCGTACGGCGCTGACCGTACTACCCCTCGCCCTACTGTTGGCGCTTGCCGGATGCGGGTCTGGCGACGACAGCCCGAACGACGCGACCGACCGCGTCGCGACGGCCGATGACAGCACGCCAAGCGATGCCGACGACGATGGCGGTGCCGATACCGGTGAGCCGCTGAGCGACGACGAGATTCACCAGAAGCTGCTTGAGTACGCCCAATGCCTACGCGACCACGGCGTCGATGTCGAAGACCCGGCTCCAGGTGAGGGCATCCAGCTGCGGTTTGAGGGCGGTCCGAACCAGGCCGACGATGCGCTGCAGGCATGCGAAGACTTGGCGCCGCCGGCGCCCCCGAACGAGGACGAGGGTGACCCGCGAGAAGACATGCTGGCGTACGCGCAATGCATGCGCGACAACGGCGTGGAGAAGTTCGCCGACCCCAAGCCTGGTGAGGGCATCAACATCGGGCCCGAAGTCGCCGAGGACCCCGACTTCAAGGAAGCCGAGGAGACCTGCAATGAAGCGCTCTTCGGTGGTCCGCCCGACACGCAGCAGGACACGCTATGAGTACGAGCGTCCTGTCGGCGAGCCACGAACATGACCGCGATTTCGACGTCGGTCCGCCTCGGCGGCCGGGCCGAAAGGCGCTGTTGTGGCTGACTCTCGCTGTGGTTGCCGCCACGGGCGGCGCCGCCTACTGGTTGAACGCGCGCGACCCGGCAGCGGATCCAGCGAGCGAGGCGACAACTCCCGTAGCGACGGGGGAGGTCACCCGAGAAACGCTGACCGCCACCGAATCGTGGAGCGGAAGGCTCGGCCACGGCACGCCGCTGCCGGTCACGTCCAAGGGGGAGGGAACGATCACCGGCACCGCCGAGCATGACACGAAGGTCGATCACGGAACCGAGCTGTACCGAATCAACGAACAGCCGGTAATCGCACTGATCGGCGACGTCCCGATGTACCGCGACCTTTCGGCGGGCAATACGGGCTCCGATGTCAGGCAGTTGGAGACGAACCTGGCCAAGCTCGGCTACGACGGCTTTGACGTCGACGACGACTTCACCTGGTACACGGCGCGTGCCGTCAAGCAATGGCAAGCGGACGTTGGCGCAGAACAGTCCGGTTCGGTCGACCTCCAAGACGTGGTCTTCCTCCCCCGGAACGGTCGTGTCGGCGGCGTCAAGGTGGCGGTCGGCGAAACCGTCGCTCCCGGCACAGAGATCCTTGGCATCGCCAGTTCAGACCAGATCGTCAATCTCGACGTGGACGTAGCGGACCGAGATCTCGTCGCCGTCGGTACGACAGTGTCGGTGCGGCTCCCGGGTGGAAATGAGGTCACCGGAAAGGTGACGTCCACAGCGGTTGTCGAGGACACATCCAGCGGCGACGACGGTGGTGGCGGGGACGGAGAAACCCCAGGAGCCGACGACACCACAACCGAGGTCGAGGTCACTCTCGATGAACGCGTCGATGAGGCGCCGCTCGGATCGCCAGTCGACGTGGTCGTCGACGTTGAAACGCGTCAGGACGTGCTGGTCGTACCGGTCACGGCGCTGCTGGCACTGGCCGAAGGCGGGTTCGGGATCGAAGTCGTGAACGACGACGGCACCCACTCAATCGTCGCGGTTGAAGCGGGGATGTTCGCCGACGGGAAAGTCGAGGTCTCCAGCGACAGCATCGCCGAGGGCACGGTCGTGGTGGTGGCGAGTCGATGAGCTCGGCACCTCAGCCGGTCGTCGTGCTCGAGAACGTGCGGCGCACCTATCCCGGTCAGCCACCAGTGCGAGCACTCGACGGCGTCAGTCTTCGGGTCGACCCGGGAGAACTCGTGGGCATCGTAGGACCGTCGGGATCAGGCAAGACCACGTTGCTCAATGTTCTCGGGACGCTCGACCGAGCCGATTCCGGCTTCGTCTACATCGACGGGAATGACATCAGTCGGTTGAACGACCGGCAGTTGTCGGCCGTCCGGTCCCGCCGGATCGGGTTCGTGTTTCAGCAGTTCTTCCTCGCTCCGGGAACGTCGGCCCTGGACAACGTGGCCGATGGGCTCCTCTACACGGGGATCCGTCGGAGCAGGCGGCGTGCCCTGGCCCGCGAGATGCTCGACCGCGTTGGGCTGGCCGATCGCTTGCATCACAGGCCCAACGAGCTCTCCGGTGGCCAGCGCCAACGGGTGGCAGTGGCGCGCGCCCTGGTCGGACGGCCATCGCTACTGCTGGCCGACGAGCCAACTGGAGCACTCGACTCGGCGTCCGGAGCAGCCGTGCTCAAGCTCCTGCACGAACTTCGCGACACCGGCACCACGATCGTCGTCATTACCCACGACCACGCTGTGGCCGCGGAACTGCCTCGGCAAGTACACATTCTCGACGGCAAGATCGAATCGGACGAGAGGTCTGAGCTGACATGAGCACATCGATGCCTGCACCCTCGCGGCTGCGACCTCGCGACACCCTTCGGGTCGCGTTCGCCGGGTTGACGGCGAGACCATTGCGTGCGGTACTGTCCGCGCTCGGCATTGCCGTCGGCATTGCGGCCATGGTGGCCGTCGTCGGCATCTCGGCCAGCAGCCGCGAGCAGGTCAACGAGCAGCTCCGCCAGCTCGGGACCAACCTGCTCAAGGTCACGCCGGGTCAGCAGCTCCTCGGTGGCGAGGCCAAGCTTCCCGAAGACAGCGTCGACATGGTCGCCCGCATCGGGCCGGTCACCGATGTCAGCGCCGTCGGCACCGTCGAAGACGCCTCGGTCTACCGCAACCAGCACATCCCTGTGGAGCAGACCAACGGCCTCTCTGTCAACGCCGCCCACACCGACCTGCTCGAAGCCGTCAGCGGCAAGGTTGCGTCTGGCCGCTGGCTCGACGACGCTCTCGCCGCGTACCCGACGGCAGTGCTTGGAGCCAGCGCCGCCGAGCGGCTGGGTGTCGGATGGACCGACGGCACCGTCCAAGTCTGGGTAGGTGACGAGTGGTTCACCGTGGTGGGCATCCTCGAACCCGCGCCGCTCGCGCCCGAGTTGGACTCCTCCGTCCTGATCGGCTGGCCGATCGCGAAGGATCTCCTCGACTTCGACGGTTCCCCCACGATTATCTACGAGCGCTCCGTCGAGTCGGCCGTTAGCGACGTCCGGACCGTACTACCGGCCACGGTCAACCCCGAGGCGCCCGAGGAAGTCGTCGTCAGCCGGCCGTCCGATGCACTCGCCGCCCAGGCGGCCGCGAACGAGACACTCACAGCGCTGCTCCTGGCACTCGGCGGAGTCGCACTGCTGGTGGGCGGGATTGGCGTCGCCAACACCA
>JASLBX010000226.1 GCA_030146385.1 Jiangellaceae bacterium
GTTCGACCTTGTGCGTGCCGAACCCCGGTACGAACGGGCCGTTCGGGTCTTCGGGCCCGTAGGTCTGCTCGAACGTCGCCTTCGACAGCCCGCCGGTGCCGAGGTTGCCGTACGTCAGCGCCTTCACGTCCTTGCCAGAGTGCGAGAAGATGAACGGCGTGCCGTGCGGCTGCTCCGGGAAGCCGAAGTAGTTGAACCAGCCGTCCTCGTTCAGCCTCAGCTCACCGACGACGTAGAGGTCCTCGTCGTATCCCGTCCGGTCGTCCTCTGGCTCGAGCAGCATGTCGAACTCGTTGAAGTAGACATTGTGCTCGTCGCCGGCGGCCAGTGAGGTCAACGGCTCGGAGAGGGTCCGCGGCGCGGCCGGCAGCACGTTGTCCACCGTCCACGTCACTGTCTCCGTGCCGCCGCCCTCGGCCGGGTCGGTCACACTCGCGGTCAGCTCGTGGGTTCCGCCAGCCAGGTCGAGTGCCGAAAGGTCCAGCGTTCGGTCGGTGGACGCGGGCACGGGGACACCATTGAGCTCCCACTCGACGGTCAGGACGCGATCCGCCGGGTGGCCCGGCTGGACGTAGACGATCTCGTCACCCGCGACGGGTCGGTCGGTCGGCGTCGAACCCGTGACGAGATCGACATCACCAACCGGGGTCGGCGTCGCAGCATCCTCGCCGACCGTCCACTGCCTGGTCTGCACGAACCGAGGTCCGTTGTACCCAGAGTTCGTCGGGCTACTGCCCGTCGACGGGTTGCGGACCCAGTCGATGCCGTCAGGCCCGACGGGGTCGCGGACCTCGACGTGGACAACCGAACCCGGCTCGAGATCGAGCGGTTCGAGATCGAGGTTCCGGCTGTTGTTGGTGTCAAGGACCTCACCGTCAGGACCGCCGACGCGCCAGGTCACCCGGAGCTCGTGGTACTTCGGGTGGGTCGTATCCACCCAGACGACCGAGTCCCGCGGCACCTCGCCCTCGGGCGTGTGGCCGAGAGCCATCTGGCCTGCAAAGCGCCGGCCGGTGATGCGGGCCACCATGTTCTCCCGGCCCACCTGATCGAAGTAGAACCCGATCCAACGCATCATCGAATGCTCGCTCGGGCGCCAGACGTTCGAACCGCGGTAAAGGCCGCTCTCGTAGCCATCTGGATCAGCCGCACGGATGACGCCGCCCGATTCGCTCTCCTCACCGAGCCACCGCCACCACTTGGCTTGGTTCGCGATCATCTCCTCGGAAGTCATCCTGGTGTGGTGGAACGACCTAGGCTCGAAGTTGCCGTGCGGCGGTCCGGGGAAAGGCCGCAACGAATACGGGTACTCGTCCGACAACGTGCCGAGGGAATGGCCCAGCTCGTGCAATGAGATGAGTGGGCCCTGCGGGCTTCCGCCGGAAGTCGTCGCTTGAGTCCCGCCAATACCGCCGTACGTGAATGTGTTGAAGATCGCCAACGTCTGCAGGTTCTGTGCGGTGGAGTCGATCCCAAGCTCCGGTGCCACGTACGTGTCCAGATAGAACCTGTGCTGCTCGTTACCGGTAGCCATACCTTCGGGAAGGGCCGTACCCGGACCACCGGGACCGTTGCCGTCGGGGTTGTCGACAGGGTGGAAGTTGCTGTTGTTGTACACGACTCCCCGGGCCAACGGGTCGACACAGCCACTGGAGAAGATCAGGCGCAGTGGTGTGATCTTGTCCGGGTCGGGACCGCCTTCCTCGTCCGGGTCACAGCGGACGCCAGACTCACCCGAGACGATCTCCAACCGATAGACGTTGATGTAGTGCCGGTAGGTGCGGAACGGCTCCACGCTGTACTGCACCGCTTGGTTGCGGTCGACATCCTCGGCGCACTTGTCCATCTTGCGCCTGGTAGCCGTCGCACATCACGATCAGATTTAGTCGTTCGCTCGCCGGCCCGGTCTCCTGGATCGGCACGAGCCGCGCGCTGTTCACCTCTGGCCATTGCGGCAGCT
The DNA here is from genome assembly GCA_030146385.1 of Jiangellaceae bacterium. Taxonomy (GTDB): domain Bacteria; phylum Actinomycetota; class Actinomycetes; order Jiangellales; family Jiangellaceae; genus JASLBX01. Next base: position 1,961 of record JASLBX010000226.1, read on the forward strand.
CTTGAGCTACCGACGGTGACGACGGCACGTATGCCAGGCCGAGCAGTGCGACCGACGATGCGATCGCCGCGAGTCTTCGTTTCACAGAACGTCACTCCTTATCTGCCGACGTTGGACATCGAGGCAGCCCTGATCAGGGCCGCGCGTTCGGTGCGATCGAGAACGCCCGCAGCCACGAGCTCGCCGCTGACGTTCGTCACGTGATCGACGAACAGGCCGTGGTTGGCCCAGGCCTCTCCGTCGAGGATGTGGTCGTTGATCGTGCAGTTGCCAGCAAGAGCGTGGTTCGGCACTCCTGAGTCCACGCCACCGATGACGACAGTTGGCCGCTCGTCGACGCTGTCACAGACCGGCATCGCCAGCGGTCCGCCGACGACCGGCAATTCGAGAGACGTACCGGCCAGGTCGACGGTCAGCTCAGTGCCGGGCTGGGGCCGGATGCTGAACTCGTTGTCGGTCGAGAAGATCATCAGGCCGAGCCGCTCGCCTGCCCGCACCACCTTGTCGGTGCCCTGCATGTTGAACGTCACGTCGACGAACTCGCCCAGCTCCAGCAGGTCCTCGCGGTACAGCGAGCGCCGGTTTGTCGGATCTGTCCAGCCCCGCGTCACGGTGCCGGTGTTCGGGCCTCGGGTATGCGAGTTGCATTCGGACGCGGACGGCCAGGGCAGCCGGACGAGCGCGGCCGACAGGTTCGCCCGCGCGGCGCTCGACTCGAGCCGTACGGTCACGTTCGGGACGCCGGAGATATGCAGATCGTCGCTCAGGATCGGCGTCGTGTAGAGCAGCCGGTTCTCGTTGGGCTGGGTCGCGAGCCAGCCGGCGTTGCATGCGGTGTTGCCGGCGTCCACGAGCGTCTCGGTGGCGTTGCCGGGCAGTGCCAACGAGGTCAGGCCGCCTGTCGTCTCGCCGCCCTCCTGGAGGGTCAGCGTGACCTCTTGCATGGCCGGGTTCGGGTAGTCGCCGTACCCGGTCGGGTTGGCGGTGCTGGCGCCCTCGCGGACGATCCACGCGCGCGGGTCGTCCTCGACGTTGTTCTCGTGCTGCCACAGGTAGCGGGTGAACCACCGGTTGAGGATCGGCATCGCGTCCGAGGCGGGGCCGGAGTGCCCACCCTGGTGCAGGTAGATCTGTGCCGGCGTGCCCTGCCGCCGCAGCGCCTCGTAAAGCTGGACGCCCTGCTGCGGCATGACGTTCCAGTCGTTCGTGCCGTGCCAGACCAGAGTGGCGGCCTTGATGCTGCGGACGTCGGCCATGTAGTTGCGCTCGTCCCACAAGGCGTTGTAGTCGCCGGTGGCGCGGTCCTGCTCCGCCATGAGCTGTGAGCGCACCGTGTCGATGCAGTAATCGCGATTCTGGCGGGTGTTGATGTAGTCGAACAGGACGTCCAGGTCCTCGCCTTGGAAGCCACCGGGGGCCCGCACCGCGCCGTTGTTGCGGTAGTACTGGTACCACTCGGAGATCGCGGCCACCGGGACGATCGCTTCGAGACCGTCGACGCCGGTGCTGGCAGCGGCGATCGGCAGGGTGCCGTTGTACGACGTTCCCGTCATGCCGACCTTGCCCGTGCTCCAGTCCGCCTCGACCACATCGCCGCCGTCTGGGCTCGTGTAACCCTTCGCTCGTCCGTTCAGCCAGTCGACGACCGCTTTCGGCGCCAGCGACTCATTGGCGGCACCGACCGAGGCGCAACCCTCCGACAGGCCCGTCCCCGGCGACTCCGAGTGCACGACCGCGAAGCCGCGCGGCACCCAGTAGCTTTCGTGCGACGTAGAGATGATCGGGCTGGTGTTGCGGCGGAACGGCTCTGGTGCCACTCCGCGCGGCGGCGGATTCTCGCCCAGCTCGTGGTTGACGTCCCAGAACTCCAGCGGCGCACTGCCCGCGTAGTAGGGGCTCGTCTCGTAGACGACGGGAACCTTCAGCCCGTCCTCGGTCGGGCCCGGCCGGGCGAGCGTGACGTGAACCCGGTCGAGCTCACTGTCGCCGTCGCTGTCGAACTCGGTCTCAACCCACAGCTCCTCGCGGATCCATGGGACGTTCTGGTTCTGGAATTCCGGGACGACCTGGGCCTGGCCGTCCACGAAGACCGGGCCTACGTCATCAGCTGCTGCGGAGGCGGTCCCGGCGAGGGTCGCCAGTACCAGTGCTCCAGCACACGTCGTCACTACGGATGCCGCAATTCGCGGCGATCTGGCACGCACAGTCATCCCGGCGCCCCTTCCCGGCCTAAGCCACTAGTTCGCACCAGTCCCGAACCTAGGTACGGGCAGGGCCACGGTCACCGTGCAGATGTCGGAACGAACCCGCCGGGTCTTGCTACGTGTGTAGCAGCCGAGCCGAGTTCCCTCGCCCTGTCGGAGCGACCGGAGCTGATCTCCGACACTCGTCCGATGACAGCGCACACGAATGACAGTTAGCCATAGAGAAATGCAGGTCGACCCACAAGGCCGACCTGGCTCGACGGGAAGGAGGTGCGCGATGAACCGCGCACGAAGAACTCTCGGAGTGGCCGCCATCTCGGCCGCCGCAACAACAGCGTTGGCCGCGACGGCATTGACGCCGGCGACGGCCAGCAGCACCTCGGACTGGCTCGTCATCGAGGACGGTGTCACGCAGCCGGTCTACGACTACGACAGCGCGATCCAGGAGGTGGTCTACGTCGAGGCCCCGATGGACAGCGACAGCGACGGCCAGAACGACCTCATCGCGGTCGACGTCATCCGCCCGGCTGAAACCGAGGAGGGTATGAAGGTCTCTACGATCATGGAGGCGAGCCCTTATTACGGCCGGTCGGCCAACCCGACGCCGGACCAGACCCGTGGCTTCCCGGGCTGGTGGGACGAGTACTTCGTGCCCCGTGGGTACGCAATCGCGCAACCCGAGATGCAGGGGACCGGCCGCTCCTTCGGCTGCCCGACCACTGGCGGGGTCGAGGACACCATCAGCATCCAGGCCGTCGTCGACTGGCTGAACGGGCGGGCGCCGGGGTATTACCACGACGGCTCGCCGGCCGTCGCCGACTGGAGCACCGGAAACGTCGGCATGCAAGGCGTCTCGTACGTGGGGACGCTGCCCAATGCGGTCGCGACCCAGGGCATCGACGGCTTGCGCACAGTCGTGCCGATCGCCGCGATCTCGAGCTGGTACAAGTACGTCAACGACCAGGGCGTCGCCTGGTCGACGTGGAGCGAGAACATCAACTTCCGCTACACCGAATGGCTCGGGCAGTACGTACAGTTCAGCCGCGACCTCCCCGGTGCAGTGTCAGATCCCGCCTGCGAGTCGGTGCTCGATGCGATCGGGGACGCTGAGCAGGCCAGCAACATGGATTTCACCAAGTTCTGGCAGGAGCGCAGCTACCTCCCGGACATCAACAAGATCAAGACGGTGAACACGTCGGTGTT
>JASLBX010000236.1 GCA_030146385.1 Jiangellaceae bacterium
TAATCGGTTCCCGGGCTCGGGCCGGCCCGGCGAGCATCTGGCCGACGGCAGCATCGACGCTCGCCACTGCACCCGAAGGTACCGACGCCGGTAGTACGTCGATCGTGTCGAGGTCAGAGGGCTCGAGGCTGGTGCCGCCCGGCAGTTCACGCGCTGTGACTACGAGCGGCACCGTCGTGGGCTCGGCGTCTGCGGCGTGGATCGCCAGCGCAACTGCTCCTGCGGCGAGTCCGGCGGCAAGCAGCCTGCGGTGCCATAGAACGGCCTGCGCGAACTGGCCAAGGCGGTGGCGGGATGGGCGTTCCATACACCATGACGCTAGGGGCCCGGACGTGCTCGCTCGGAGTTATCCACAGGACAGATTCACCGAGCGCACCCCGGCTGTACTTACGCGGCGGTCGTGCTCTCCTTCTTGGCCGCTCCGCTGGACGAGGAGGACGAGTCGGTGCTGGTTGAGCTGTCGCCCGACGAGCTGGACGAGGAGTCGGCCGCGCCGTTGGACGATGCCTTGGACGACGATCCATTGCTCGAGCCGTTCGCCGCGGCCCGGCTGTCGGTGCGGTAGAACCCGGAGCCCTTGAAGACCACGCCGACGGCCGAAAACACCTTGCGAAGCTTGCCGTCGCACGCCGGGCACACGGTCAATGCGTCGTCGGTGAACTTCTGCACGGCCTCGAGCTGCTCGCCGCAATCAGTGCAGGCGTACTGGTAGGTGGGCACGGTTCCACGTCCTCCTCGAGCGTTCGGACCTTAGCACTCAATGGTCCTGACTGCTAATGATGCGCCGTCGGCACCCTCGTTGTCCAACGGGTGGTCCGCGCCCGTGATCCGGGCGTCCCATACCCTGCTCGGCGTGAGTCGCCGCCGAATCGCCTATGGACTGTCAGTTGTCGCCGGGCTCGTCGTGCTTGCCATGGTGGCGGCCGCCGCGTTCACCGTCTGGTCGGTACGCCGTCCGTACCCGGACTACAACGGCACTGTCGAGGTGTCGCGGCTTCAAGGTGAGGTCGAGATCATCCGCGACGAGCACGGCATCCCGCACATCTATGCGGACACGGCCGAGGACTTGTTCCGGGCGCAGGGCTACGTCCACGCTCAAGATCGGTTCTGGGAGATGGACGTCCGCCGGCACGTCGGCGCGGGCCGACTCTCGGAGTTGTTCGGCGAGACATCCCTCCAGACCGACGCGTTCCTGCGCACGCTGGGCTGGCGTGATGTGGCGCGGCAGGAGTTTCCACTGCTCGCGCCGTCCACCCGCCGGTACCTGCAGGCGTACGCCGACGGCGTGAACGCGTGGCTGGGAGGCCGGTCCGGCGGAGAGCTCGGCCTGGGATACACAGTGATCGGTCTCAACGGCGCCGACACCGCACCACGGCGCTGGACGGCGATCGACTCGCTCACCTGGCTGAAGGCGATGGCGTGGGACCTGCGCAGCAACATGGAGGACGAGATCGGCCGAGCGCTGACCGCCGGATCGATTCCGCCGGAACGGGTCGAGCAGCTGTATCCCGAGTACGCCTACGACGAACGTCCGCCCATCGTCGCTGACGGCTACCTGCCGCGAGGCCCCGCACCTGAGCTCGTCGGCACGGACGGCGAAACCATGGAAGGCGGTGCGTTGAGCGCGCTGAGCGCGGCCGCGGACGCCGTCGCCTCAGTGCCGCCGATCGTCGGGACGGGCGAAGGAGTCGGCTCGAACTCGTGGGTGGTCGACGGGTCGCGGACGGCGAACGGCGCGCCGATGCTGGCCAACGACCCGCACCTGGAACCGTCCATTCCGTCCATCTGGTACCAGATCGGCCTGCACTGCCGGACGATCAGCGAGGCGTGTCCGTTTGACGTCACCGGCTTCTCGTTCTCGAGCCTCCCTGGCGTCGTCATCGGTCACAACGACCGCATCGCCTGGGGCGTGACCAACCTGGCTCCCGACGTCATCGATCTGTACCTCGAGCAGGTCGAGGGTGACCTGTACCGGGTGAGCAACGGCTGGATGTCGATGGAAACCCGGTCGGAGACGATCCGGGTCGCTGGCGGAGACGATGTCACGATCACCGTTCGCAAGACCCGGCACGGCCCGTTGTTGTCCGACCACAGCTCCGAGCTGCGAGAAGTCGGCGGGAGCGCCCCGGTCGAGGTCGAGGAGGACGAGGACGCGCCCCCTCCAGCGGACAAGTACGCGGTCGCGCTGCGCTGGACGGCGCTGGAGCCCGGCCGCACCGCGGACGCGCTGTTCATGCTCAACAGGGCCCGGGACTGGGAGTCCTTCCGCGAGGCCGCCTCGATGTTCGATGTCCCTGCCCAGAACCTGGTGTACGCCGACGTCGACGGCAACATCGGCTACCAGGCGCCGGGCAAGATCCCCGTTCGGGAGGCAGGAGACGGCCGGTGGCCGGTGCCGGGCTGGACGGGGGAGTACGAGTGGCTCGGCTTCATTCCGTTCGAAGCGCTGCCCAGCGTCTTCAACCCGGACGAGGGATACATCGTGACGGCGAACCAGCCGGTCACCTCGCCGGAGTATGAGTTCTTCCTGACCGCCGACTTCGACTACGGCCAGCGCGCCGCTCGCCTGCACGACCTGCTCGCCGACGCCGGGCCGCTGGACGCCGACGCGATGCTGGCGATCCAGATGGACAGCCGCAACCCGATGGCGGAGGTGCTCGTCCCTCACCTGCTGGAGATCGGCAACCTCGACCCGTACTACCGGGACGGCGTGGACCTGCTGCGCGATTGGGACTACAACCAGGCACCGGAGTCTGCCGCCGCGGCGTACTTCAACGCCGTCTGGCGCAACCTGTTGCGCCTGACGTTCCACGATGAGCTGCCGGACAGCCAGTTGCCGGCGGGTGGGGGCCGCTGGTTCGCGGTCGTGGAGGCCTTGCTCGCCGAACCGGACGACCCGTTCTGGGACGACGTCGAGACCGGCCGCACTGAAGCGCGGGACGACATCCTGCGGGCGGCAGTGCGAGAGGCCCGCGACGAGATGACGCGGCTACAGGGCAAAGATCCCGACAACTGGACGTGGGGACGGCTGCACGCGCTGACGCTGA
>JASLBX010000275.1 GCA_030146385.1 Jiangellaceae bacterium
GTGCTTGTCGACATGGTGTTTCTCGCAGAACGGACCCAGGTTGTGGTCTGCGGTCACCCCGCCGAGCGCCCAGTCGAGTATGTGGTCGATGTCCACCCCATGCGCGGTCGCCGGACGCTCGCAGCCTGGCCACACGCACCGGACGTCGCGAAGCATGATGTGCTCGGCCAGCGGTGCGGGCGGGCGGTAACGGGTGCGCCCGACGTCAAGGACCGTTCCGGACACAGGGTCGGTCAGGATCCGCCTCCATACCCCGACGGCCGCGAGCTTGCGAGCTGTAGCGGCGGTGATGGGGCCGAACCCGGCCAGCTCACCGGGCTGCTCGTCGAGCCCGAGCAGGCTGCTGGCCGGCACGGTGACGTTGACGGCGACCGGACGGTGCTGCGCGCCGGCGAGCTTGATGCCGCCACCGCATGCGGCGCAGCCGCCGATGCGGCCGGCGGCGATCGCCGCGAACGCCAGCGCGGCCAGCACGTCGACCCGCCGCGCGCCCATGGTCCGCCCGTCGTCGGGGTGCTCCTGCTTGAGCGACGCGGCACCGGCGTCCAGAGTCGCCTTCACCGCCGCGGCCACCTCGTCCGGGACGTACCCCTCGATCCACGACATGCCGTCGCCGACAGGCGTGATCGTGATGTGCCGCCGTTGTTTGGCCTCCTCGTGCCGCGCCTGGGCGTCCTTGGGTGCGAGCCGATGGATCTCTCGGTTGATCAACCGGCGGAGCGACTCGACCGTCAGCTCCGGAGCCTTCGGCAGCACCAGGGCTTCGACCTTGCGGGCCAGCTCGTCTTCGTGCCGGTACAGCTTTCGGGCGATCACCTCTGCCTTGCGAGTGTCGACCCGTCCCTCAGCCCACGCGGCGAATGTGTCCGGCAGCACCTGCTGCAGGTACTCGGCCCGTGCCACCAGCGCCTCACCTTCAGCGCTCGACACCGCCAGCCGGGCGGCCACCTCCGGCCCCGTCACCCGCTGCGGCGACATCGACACCCGGGCTCCGTCGACCGGACGCATCTCGACCCGGTTGGCCAGCTCGGCGACGCCTCTCGCCTGCAGTGCGTGCATCGTCGTGGCCACCCGCTCGCATCCGGCGATGAACTCGACGAGTTCGTACGCGCCCAGCGACGACACCTCGGCCGCGGCCAGCGTGGTGGCCAGCTCTGCACTACCCGGCAGACCCTCCACCGACGGCATCCGCGCAGGCACTTGCGCCCCTGGGTGCTGCGCCAACATCGCCGCCAGGTCCACCGGCTCTTGCGGGGGTACAGCCAGCTCAGGACGTGCGACCGGCTCCTCAGAAGGTACGACCAGCTCCTGAGGAGATACGGCCAACTCCTCAGGAGATGCGACCGGCTCTTTAGGAGGTGCACCTGGCTCAAGCAAGTGCGGGGCCGACTCCGAGCCTATTGTCAGCGGAGCTTGGTCGGCGTCCGGATTGGGTTGACCCTCGTACCGCAAGGATGCCTCGAGCTCCTCCTCCGGAGACGGGCCGGCCCACCCGGACTCGACGAACTCCTCGATCCACGGGTCGTCGCCGGCCTCGTACTCGGCCAGCACCTGTGCCAGCCTGGTGGGGTCGGGCGCACCGGGGACCAGTGGAAAGACGTCGCCCGTCGGCCGCGCAGGCTCGCCCAAGCCGCCCGGGGTACCAGCGCCTCCCCGTGCCTCGTGTGGTACGCCTGCCTGAAACATGTGTTCGATGCTAACACCAGGCACCGACAACCCACACTGTCCGCTCATCATGTTGGTTTGGCGGGGGTATGTACTGGCTAGACCGACATGATCACGAGAGAGGGTGCGGCGATCAGTCGTGTGGCGCGTACATGATCACAGCAACTCCGAGCAGGCATATCGCCGCACCAACGACGTCCCAGCGGTCCGGCCGGAATCCGTCCACGACGACTCCCCACGCCAGTGCACCGGCGACGAACACACCGCCGTAGGCAGCCATGATCCGGCCGAAGTGCGCCTCCGGCTGGAGTGAGATCACAACCCCGTATGTGCCCAGAGCCAGCATTCCCGCACCAATCCACAGCAGACCCTTGCTCTCACGTAAACCCTGCCAGACCAGCCACGCTCCCCCGATTTCGGCAAGGGCAGCGAGCGCGAACAGCAGAACCGACCGGCCGACCGTCATGGCCACCGGAGACTACTTGCCACGCACCGACTCACAAGCCGCTACGTACCGGCCCACGAACCGCCAGCTCCGTGAACGGCACTGGACATCCAGGCGTCTGCGCACACTCGGCAAGGTCGTCGCAACCGGCGTCCAGCGCCGCGCGGAGCGTGTCGCGGATGACCTCCAGGTCGGCGATCCGGGCTGAAATTTCCTCCAGCTTCGCCGCCGCTCGCCGCTGCACACCTGCGTCCGCCGGTCGGCCATGCCGATGCCGTCCGGTGTCCAGCAACTCCGCCACCTCACCCAGCGTGAAGCCGAGTCGCTGGGCCGCCTTGATCACACGCACCGTCGTCACGGCCTCCCGCGGGTACTGCCGGTGGCCACCCAGCGTCCGGTACGGCTCGGGCAGCAGTCCCCGCCGCTCGTAGTAGCGCAGCGTCTGTAGGTTCACGCCAGCCGCCGCCGCGAGCTCCCCGCTCCGCAAGGCAGTCATCACTCTGCCCGCGCCGCAAGGGCATCCAGGACGTCCGAACGCTCCGGCGGCACAGTGACGTCCAGACGTAGCCCGTCCCCGTCAGCGGTCAACGTGAACGTGAAGAACAGGCAGCAGGCCGCCTCGCGCACAGCCAGGCCGGCCGCACGGGCGGCGACATCCGGCGTCGGCTCCAGCCTCAACCGGAGGTGTTCGGCGGCCGGACGCTCAACGCTCGACACGCCGATCAGGTCATGGAACTCTCTCGCGCGCCCCGGCTGCTCGACCGTCGGCAGCGTGCACTCCTCAGGAACCCAACTCGTCATACCTTGACGGTAAACCCGTACCTAAGTACCGGATTCAAGCCGGCTCGGTCAGCCGGATCCGCACCGCCTGGAACTGCCGCGGCGTCTCCTTCAGCACCGCCAGTTTCGGGTCGGGCACGGAGAGATGGCCGTCCACCACGAGATCCCGCAGGGACGCCAGCCGCGGATCGTCCATCACCTGCGAGACCGCCGCCTTGTCGCCGCCGAGCACGACGGCATCCAGACGCCCGGCCTCGGGCGCGACAACCCGGGCCATGACGTCCGCCGCCGCCTCGAACGCCTCCCGGGCCTGCTTCTCGCGCCGCCGTGCGAACCGCTGTTGCGACTGGCCGCCCGCAGCGGTCCGTCCCTGAACGTGCCGCGAGCCCACCTTGGACGCGACCAGCGTCCGTCCCTCAAAGACACCGGCCGCATAGCCGCCCCGGCGGACCAGGATGACGCCGACTCTCCGCTCCCGGGACGCGTGGGCGAGCAGGCCGCCATACGGCTGAGCGCCATCCACCGCAAGGGGAGGAAACGGGACGTGACACTCCGCACGAGCACCATCCGCTGCCGTGACGGTGACGGCGTCCGCGGCGGCCTCGTAGTTCATCCGCCCATGCCGCTCAGCGAAGCCGTCCAGCCAGCGCTCCAGTCGCTCGGGCGGCACGAACACGTCCTTCACGACGTCCCAGTATGCCTCGACGTCGATCCTACGTAATTACGTACAATCGAACTATGGAGATCGCGGAGCGCATCGCCGCTCTCGAAGAGCGCGTCCAGCGCCTCGAGCAGCAGGAGACCGCGGCACCGGCGACGGCCGGCCGCGACGTCTTCTGGGCGCTGGAGGGGCTCAAGGCCCGGGCGCCCGGCGGGGGCGTGCTGTTCACCGGCATGGTGAACCTGCCGACTGGTGAGGACTACGAGTGGCAGTACGGTGAGCCCGCTGAGGCGTTGCTGGACGCCGATTGGGACGAGCTCGCGGCCGACCTCGCGCCGCAGATCACCGCGCTCGCCCATCCCGTCCGGCTGGTGCTGCTCGGGCAGGTGCTCTCCGGTGCCCGGTCGGTCTCCGACCTTCAGCAGAACCCCGCCCTCGGCACCAGCGGCCAGCTCTACCACCACCTGCGCCAGCTGGTGTCGGCCGGCTGGCTGCGGTCGATGGGACGTGGCCAGTACGCCGTCGCGCCGGACCGGATCATCCCCTTACTTGTCATCTTCGCCGCCGCCAGGAGGTAGTGGACCGTGTCTAATGCGACCCAGACGACTCGTCGCGATTCCTCACTGAAGCGATACGCACCGCGAGTCGCCGCGCCGGCCATCCTGCTTGGCGTCCTGGTGATACTGGCCAGCGGGTCGCTCTCGCTCGGCCGGGTTACGCACGTGGGTACTGCTCTGATCGTCGCTGGCCTCGTCCTGTACTTCGTACGGTCCGAAGACATGGCTCGGGAACCGGTCACCGTCGAGCCACCGGTTCGCGGGCGCTGGATCGCCATCAACAGCCCTGCAAGCCGAGTGCCGAGCCACGGCACTCGCGAACTCGGCCAGGCGTACGCGATCGACCTGGTGTATCAGCCAGATCCGGACGTGCGATGGCGAGGTGTCCGCGGCTGGCCACCGGCGCGCCGTCCTCAGGCGTTTCCGGGGTTCGGACGGCCGGTCTTCGCCCCTGCCGACGGGGTCGTGGTCGCTGCAAGCGGATGGCAGCGAGACCACCTGAGCCGCAATTCGGTCCTCGGGTTGGTCTACCTGATTCCCGAGATGCTGATTCGCGGCGCCGTGTCGCTGCTTACCGGATACGTCGTTGTCGGCAACCACGTGATTCTGGACCTTGGCGATGGCGTCTACGCGGTCTTCGCACACCTCAAGCGCGGGTCGATCCGCGTCCGCCGGGGTGAACGCGTCCAGGCCGGTCAGCAGATCGCCGAGTGCGGCAACTCCGGCAACACATCCGAGCCGCACGTGCACTTCCAGCTGATGGACCACCGGCACATGATCGTGGCCGCGGGAGTGCCCGTCAGGTTCGACCACTACGTGGCCGGCGGCGTACCGGCCTCGGGAGTGCCCCGCAACGAAGAGGCGTTCACGGTCGAGACACCTCCGGCGGAGCGCTAGTCGTACTCGGCTCTCCCCATTCCGATCATCCGGCCCAGCAGCCGGCGGAGCCAGCGGATGCCGCGCCGCAGGCGCCTAGGCATAGGACGCCTCGACGAGCCACTGGCCGCCCTCGACGAGCAGCAGCCAGGCCCGGCCGTCCTCGGTGGCGACCTGGAAGCGGGCCAGCCGGCGAGCAGCGGAGGCGTCCCACCACTGCTCCAGCGCCGGCCACGGGCCGGTCCAGCCGGTGACGGGCAACGGCTCACCCTCCAGCACCAACTCGACGGGCGGCGCGGAGACCTCGCAGCGGCCGCTGACCGTGACCGGCCGCCCGTACTCGTCCACGACCTGCGCCGGCAGCGGCTCGGGGTGGACGACCGCCGGTGCAGGAGCAGGCACCCGCCCCGGCCAGGGCCCCTCGGCAGCCGCCGCCTCCTCGAGTCGATCGCCCCACGGGATCTTGGCCACCTGATCGCCAGGGCCGCGTCCACCCGTAAGCACCGGCCTCGTGACGGCGGCGTGGCCGAGCATGACCTGGATACGGGTAGCCGCCCGCTCGACCGCGTCGCTGGCGACGTCGGACCCCCACAGCGCGAGCTGCCTGCCCTTGTCGACCACCACCTGGTCGGGAGCCAGCCGCAGCCGCACCACCCCGCCGGTCAACGGGCCGGACGAGTCATCGCGGCGTCGCGTCCGCCAGGCATCCAGCTGCCAGCGCACACGTTCGGCAAGCGCAGATGCCGACAGCAGGCCGTCGTGCCGCCACAGCCGCGTCCAGCTCCGGCCGTCCGAGGTGGTGACCTCGACCTCGACCCGGACGCAGGCGAGCCCTCGGGAGCCGAGGTTCTCGTGCAGCTGGTCGGCCAGGCTCTTGGCGGCGAAGACCACCGGCTCGGCGTCCAGCGGCGGGTCGAACGACGTGACCGCGGCGAGGTCCTCGCCAGGCGGGCGGGTAGCGAGCGGCCGGGCCGGCAAACCCCGCGCCAGCCGGTGGGCCAGCGCTCCGTCGGCGCCGAAGCGGGCCAGTACGTCCGGCGCCGGCAGGGCGGCCAGGTCGCCGAGCGTCCGGATGCCCAGCCGGACGAGCAAGCCCGCCAACTCGGGACGATCCAGGACCGACACCGGGTGCGGCGCCAGGAACTGCGCCGTCTCGCCGGGCGGGACGACGACCCCGTCCGGCAGCACCCGTGCGGCCAGCGCCGCCGCGAAAGCCCCGTCGGCCACTCCGGTCGCGCACTCGAAGCCCGCTGCCTCGACGGCTTCGCGCACCGTGCTGGCCGCCGCCTGCTCGCTGCGGTAGTAACGGGCCGGCCCTCTGGCCGGGACGGCCAGCAATCCGGGACGGACCACCTCGACCCGCGGGCACAGCGCCTCCACGACGGCGATGACCTGCTCGAACAGCCGGGCCTGGGCGTCGAGATCGTCGTTGTGGATCTCCAGGTCGGCGCACCGGCGCTGGGCGTCACGCAGTTTCTGGCCGCGCCGGACGCCGGCCTCCCGAGCCGCTGCCGTGCACGCCGCGACCCGGCCGTTCGAGACCACGATGGCCGGGGTCCGTGCGTCGGCGCCGGCTGCGACGACCGGCCAGTCGGGGCACCACACGGCAAGGACCCTGGTCATCCGGCCGCCTCCAGGCTGTCAGAGACCTCCAAGGGGTCGGCGACTTCCGGGATGTCGACGACCTCGAGGTCGGCGCTGGCCACCGTGCCGTCGGGGCCAGGTAACCACAGCCACGCCGACCGGGGACGGACGCCGGCGCCCCGCCCGTCGGCGAC
>JASLBX010000281.1 GCA_030146385.1 Jiangellaceae bacterium
GGTGGGACGGGCCCCCGCGAGTCCCGTCCCACCCGGGTCAGTGGACGTTGGTACCGCCGGTTGGTGCGGGCGGCTTGCTCGGTGGGTCGTGCCAACCATGGATGCCAACTACGGCCAACAGGACGGCGAGTCCGAACATCGATGTCGCCAGCCGACTGAGAGTGGCGGCGATCAGCAGCCGAGGGGCATGGCGTGTTCTGAGCAATTGGGCATACGTCCGCATCTCGACGCAACCCATCCATCTGCACTTTCACGGTGACGCCGAAACGCCGGTGGAGTCGCTGGGAGGTGATTCGTTGCGGCGCTCGCGTTGGTCGTCGATATGTACGGGCAGGCCCGTCTCGGGATCTGCACCACCCATCGATGCAACCGTGTGTACGTAGACCTCACCCGCAACGGCTCGCGGCGCTACTGCAGCAACGCGTGTGGCGCCCGGGCCAAGATGGCCGCCTATCGTGCGCGGGCGTCTGGGGCATCTGTGTCCCGTAGCCTCGAATCAGACCGGTGATGCCGCAGCGTTGATCACCCCATTGATAGCTCGGCGGACCCGTTCGCCAGCTTGGCCAGGATCGGGCTGGCCAGCGTTCAGCCACGTGGTGATGGCTTCGGTAGCCACCACGGGAGCGAGCTGCGCGGCCCATTCTGCCCACGCCGGATCGGACACGACCTCCCGAATCTGGCGGCGTGCGGCGCTGGTCATACCAGCCCGGAATTGGTCCATCTGCTCGCGAAACTCCGGCTCACGCGCGGCGTGCTGGAAGAGCAACCGGAACCCCGCGGGATCTTCGGACGCATAGGCAACCAAGGCGTCGACGGCGGCCCCGGTGTAGGCGCCAGGCTCCTCTCCAACTGCAGCAGCCAGCCGGGCGCCGGCCCGCTCCAGCACTCCCTGGTACAGGTCGGTCTTCGACTCAAAGTGCCGGTAGAGGATGGCCCGGGTGACTCCGGCCTCGCCGGCTATGTCGTCCAGGCTGGTGACGGCGAATCCTTCCCGAGCGAATGCCTCGGTAGCGGCCGCCAGGATCTGCTCGCGCCGCTGAGCTCGCGGCAGCCGGCGGGTCCCCTTCGTCGGCATCGCTTCGTTCCCTTCTGACGATCCCGGATGTTGACTCTGGAGTATACACAAGCTATGGTAACTCTTGTATGTATACTTCAATGTCAACATATCTCGCGGAGGGACGGCCATGAACCCGATCATCACTGCCGATCTCGTGGTCAAGCAGTTCGGCGCTGACGTGCGTGCGCTCGACGGGCTGAGCCTGTCGGTCGAGCCTGGAATCGTCTACGGGTTGCTTGGCCCCAACGGGGCCGGCAAGACCACGCTCATCCGCATCCTGGCGACGCTTCTTCCCGCAGACGACGGCGTCGTGCGGGTGGGCGGAATCGACGTGCGTCGCGATCCGGAGGCCGTGCGTTCGCGCATTGGGCTGGCCGGCCAGTTCGCCGCCGTCGACGACCATCTGACCGGCCGGGAGAACATCGAAATGGTGGGCCGCCTGTACGGGCTCTCCCGCCGGGAGGCCCGAGCCCGCGCCTCCGGCGTGCTGGAGCGCATCCATCTCGCCGACGTCGCCGACCGGCTGGTCAAGACCTATTCAGGCGGAATGCGCCGCCGAATCGACCTCGCCGCGTCGATGGTCGGGCGCCCAGAACTCCTCTTTCTCGACGAGCCAACAACAGGGGTCGACCCGGCCAGTCGGCGTGATCTGTGGGAGCTGATCAACGATCTGGTCGGCGACGGCACGACCGTCGTGCTGACCACGCAGTACCTGGACGAAGCCGACCGGCTGGCCGACCGGATCGGGGTCATCGACCACGGACGGCTGATCAGTGAAGGCACCGCCGAACAGCTGAAGGACCGGGTCGGAGGTGCCGTGCTCGAACTGTCGGTCCCAGACCCGGACCGCCATGCGGCACTCAGAGCGCTCGGCGGGGTCAGCGGGGACGAACCTGCGTTCGACCCCGGCCGCGGCAAGATCGTCGTTGCGGCCGGCGAAGGCGCCATCACACTCCGCGAAGCGCTACGCCGTCTCGACGCTGCCCAGATCACTCCCACGGACGTCGGCCTGCACAAACCGACCCTGGACGACGTCTTCCTCGCCCTCACCGCCCCCGAAACGAACAGGCCGCTCGCCACTCCGGCTGGCAGCGGCTCCGACCCATCCAGAAAGGTAAACCGATGAGTCTGTCCACGATCGCCCCGGCGCGCTTCGGCCGGGCCGCAACCCATACGGCCGTCATCACCAGACGGCACCTGCTCGGCAACATCCGCCGGCCCGATGTCCTGCTGCTCTCCACCATTCAGCCGGTCGTGTTCATGCTGATGTTCCTCTACGTCTTCGGCGGCGCGATCGAGTTCGCACTACCTCCAGCCGCGGCGGGCCAGTACATCAACTGGCTCATCCCGGGAATCCTCGTCCAGTCGGCGGTCTTCGGTGCCAGCACGACGGCGTTCGGGCTGAACAACGACCGGGCCAGCGGCGTCATCGACCGTTTCCGTTCACTACCCATGGCCCGCTCCGCCGTGCTGGCCGGACGGACGCTCGCAGACCTCAGCCGGAGCACCTTCGTGGTGCTGCTCCAACTCGGCGTGGGCATCGCGCTCGGGTTCCGGTGGCAGACCAACGCCTGGGGGTTGCTCGCCGGCCTGGCCCTCGCCCTCTTGTTCGGCTACGCGTGCTCCTGGTTGACGGCATTGGTCGGCCTCGCCGTCAAGAATTCCGAGGCCATCCAGGCCGCCGTCTACATGGTCGTTTTCCCGCTGACCCTGATCAGCTCGGTCTTCCTACCCACCCAGACCATGCCTGGGTGGCTCCAAGCCTTCGCCGATCATCAGCCCATCACCACGATTGCCAACGCGCTGCGCGGCCTCATGCTCGGCCAGGACGCATTGGCAACTGGGCAAACCGTCGCCGGACAGACCCTGCTCGCTCTCACCTGGATCGGACTGATTGTCGCCGTCTTCGCCCCACTCGCCGTCCGCACCTACCGCCGCAGCGTCAGCTAGCCATGACGATCACAGCACCTGCCGAACTGCCGCTACTACGGTGGATACCAAACCTACGACTTCTCCTTAAATGAGTTTGTGGCCAGCTGGATGGTGGAAGTAGCACCGGGTGTCCCAAGAGCCCAAGTGCTACGGGCGGTGTGCGAACAGCTGGCCATATCCGGTGACGTGGAATTTTGCGCCGGCGAGCGCGAGGAGATTCCACAGCAGCACCTGATTCGAGGTCAGGACCGGACGGCCGATCGTAGCCTCCAGCGCGTCGATTGCTCCGGCCGCTCGAAAGCCGTTTCCTCCGATGAACACCGCCGCCGCGTCATCTGGTACGTGCCGCGACGTCCACTCGAACACGGCAGCGGGCTCAACCAGACGTGGATCTTGGGAGAGGTCGGCCGACACCGACGAGACCACCTCCACGCCTTGGCTGCGGAAGTAGGCCGCGCCGAGCTTGTTGAGCTCGTCGTCGAACCACGGTGGGTCGACCAGAGCGATCCCGTTGACACCGAGGGCCCGCATAGCCAGCACCGCCGAGACACATGTGGCTGCGACCGGGATACCGGCGCGCTGAGACAGCCGCGTCACCATGGCAGTCTCGTCGTCGAAGCCGATCACGTACCCGGAACTGGTCGACGCGTAGCCGATCACGTCAACAGAATCGGCGGCGATCAGCTCAGCCGCGTCATCCAGAAGCGGCGGCGCCGTCCACATCCGCGCGGCGAACGGAGTGGTGGGAGCCCTCTCGACGTCGATGCCCACCGCCTGCGTCGACACCCTCGCCACACGGGTCACCAACCGCCCGGGCGCCATCTCCGGGAACTCTGCCTCCGGGCCCATCGCCGCGTGCGGACTCAGTACCCCAATCCGAATCACCTCGTCCCCTTACCCCGGATCAAACGCAGCATGAGAGCTTGCCGAGGTCTTTGTCGCAGCTGACTGCGGCCTGGCGGAGCGCCTCGGCGTAGGTCAGGTACGGGAACAGGTGCGGCATCGTTCGTAGTCCTTTCGGTCGCCGGGTCGTCACTCATGGGCCCGGACATTGCTCGGTGTGCGCAGTAGTGCTACGACGCTCAGTAGGGCCAGTGCGGAGGCGATGGCCATCGCGGTACGCATGCCTGCGAGGGTGTAGCCGGGCAGCGCCCACAGTGTCGTTGCCAGCGCCGGCCCGAATGCGATGCCCAGTTGGCGGGCCAGGCTGGTGGACGCGCCGGTTGTCCCCAGCAGGTGCCTCGGCGAGTTGTTCATCGCCATCGTCTGGTTCGGCCCGGCGAGAAGTCCCGCTCCAACTTCGATCAGGGCCAGCCGCCAGCTCAGCTCGGCCATCGCCCAGTCGCCACCGATCGGGACCATCAGCGTGACGCCGACCGCGACGACGACCGCGCCGACACCGGTGACCCGGTGGGCTGTGAACCGGTCCGCAAGGGCGCCACCGATCAGCCCGAGCGCCATCGTCCCCAGCGGGAACGCCAGCATGGTGAGCCCGATCTCGGCCGGCGAAGCTCCGGCGGCCTGCTGCAGGTGGAACGGCACCAGGAAGGCCACCGCCATCACCGCGGTCATCTCGGTCAGCAATACAAGATGCGGGCCGACCACCCCAGGGGCGCGAATCAGCTCGCGGATGGCCGCACTGCTCGGGTGCCGGTACCAGAGGACGACGAACGGCGCCGCCGCCGGAGCCAGCAACAGCCAGGCCGGTCCACTGTCGGCGGTGAAGGTGAGGGAGAGCATCAGCGCGGCGGCGGCCATCGTAAGCAACCCCACCTCGGCCGCGAACCCGGCACCCGGAACACGCAGCGGCCGGCCAGCAGGAAGCTGGGTCACCCCGATCGCGACCACCAGCAGTCCGACCGGTGCGTTCAGGTAGAAGATCCACGGCCAGCCGACGTGTTCAATCAGCAGCCCGCCGAGCACC
>JASLBX010000286.1 GCA_030146385.1 Jiangellaceae bacterium
ACGTTGTCGCGGTTTTCCGTTATTACGCCGGGCTCGCGGACAAACAGCAGGGTGAGGTCGTGGCCACCGCGTCGCCGACGACCACCCGCAGCATCGTCGTACGTGAACCGGTCGGCGTGTGCGCACAGATATCACCGTGGAACTACCCACTGCTCCAGATGTCATGGAAGCTCGCACCCGCCCTGGCCGCGGGTAACACCGTGGTGGTCAAGCCGTCCGAGATCACGCCGCTTTCCACGATCCGCTGCTTCGAACTGCTCGACCAGGCCCACTTGCCGCCGGGCGTGGCCAACCTTGTGCTCGGCGCCGGACCCACCGTCGGCGCGGAGCTCACCGCCAGTAACGATGTCGATCTTGTCTCCTTTACCGGTGGCATCGCGACTGGCCAGCAGATCATGAGGGCGGCTGCCGGCAACGTGAAGAAGATCGCGCTTGAGCTCGGCGGCAAGAACCCGAACATCGTCTTCGCCGATGCGGACATCGTGGTCGCGGTCGACTACGCGTTGCTTGCGGTATTCCTCCACGCCGGGCAGGTGTGCTCGGCCGGCGCTCGACTACTCGTCCAGGACACCATTCATGACGACTTCGTCGCCCAGGTGGTCGAACGGGTCCGCCGCATCCGACTGGGCAACGGCTTCGACGAGAACACCGAGAGCGGCCCGCTTATCTCCGCCGAGCACCGCGAGAAGGTCGAGCGTCACGTCGCCGGAGCTGTCGAAGAAGGCGCCGAAATCGCGGTGGGCGGTCGCCGTCCCGATGAACCGGAACTCGCGGAGGGCTACTTCTACGAGCCGACCGTATTGGTCGAGTGCAAGCCAGGCATGCGAATTCTGCGGGAGGAGGTGTTCGGCCCAGTGCTCACCATCGAGCGTTTCGCGAACGAGGACGAAGCAGTCGCCCGTGCTAACGACACCGACTACGGGCTGGCCGGGGCGGTGTGGACCAGCGACGTCGCCCGGGCCGAGCGCGTCGGGGCCAGCCTGCGGGTCGGCACGGTGTGGGTCAACGACTTCCACCCCTATTTCCCCCAAGCCGCCTGGGGAGGATACAAACGCTCCGGGATCGGCCGTGAACTTGGTCCAGAGGGCCTCGCCGAGTATCAGGAGATCAAGCACATCCACACCAACCTCGCTCCTGTCGCGACGGGCTGGTTCGGTGCAGGGGAACCATCATGACCGCCCCCGATGCAGTGCGCGCAAGGGTCCCCGGCGGCGACGGCCCCCCCAAGCTCGCATGTGAGAATTTGTGGAAGGTCTTCGGCCCCCGCCCAGCGAGGATCGTCGACTCGCCCGACGCGAGCCTCCCCCGTGATGAACTCCTCGCCAAGACCGGTTGCGTCACTGCTGTCCGGAATGTCTCGTTCGAGGTAGCCCCAGGTGAGTTGTTCGTGGTTATGGGGTTGTCCGGCAGCGGGAAGTCCACTCTCGTCCGGTGCCTGATCCGGCTCGTCGAGCCGACCGCGGGAACGATCCAGCTGGACGGAGACGACGTAACCGCCGCCTCCCAGGCTCAGCTACGCGAGATCCGCCGACGGTCGGTCAGCATGGTGTTCCAGCACTTCGGACTCCTACCGAACCGGCGCGTCATCGAGAACGTCGCCTATGGGCTCGAAATCCAGGGTCTCGACCGCAAGGCTCGGCGCGCCCGGGCAGACAAGATCATCGACCTGGTGGGATTGACCGGCTTCGCCGACTCCTATCCCGACGAGTTGTCCGGTGGGATGAAGCAACGAGTCGGGCTCGCCCGGGCCCTCGCGAACGACCCGGAGGTGCTGTTGTTGGATGAGCCGTTCAGCGCGCTCGACCCGCTCATCCGTAGAGACATGCAGGACGAAATCTGCCGGCTACAGGAACAGACGCACAAGACGATGGTGTTCATCACCCACGACCTGTTCGAGGCGCTCCGGCTCGGCGACCGAATCGCGATCATGCGCGATGGCGCCGTAGTGCAACTCGGCACTGCCGCCGACCTGCTGTCCAACCCCGTTGACGACTACGTCCGAGACTTTACCCGCGACGTGCCGCGCGAGCTCGTGCTGACTGCAGCCGACATCTGCACGCCAGTGCCCGATCCTACGAGCGTCGATACCGCCCAGACGGTACGGGCCGATACCGTGCTGCGCGACCTCATACCCCGCGTCGCGCACGGCGGCACGCTGGCCGTGACCGACCAGGACGAGCTCATGGGCACCGTGTCACGCGACACCGTCCTCAGTGCAATCTACGGCCGCCCTGTCTCCGAGACGGCGGACTGATGACTGCCTTGACCGGCGTCCGCGCGCGTCAAGTCACCGACTGGTTGCCGCGCAACCCGCTCACCGTGGCGGCTCTCGCTGTGATCGCCATATTCGCTGTGGCGAGCGGCTTGCAGGCTGCCTTCCCCGGGGATTGGCAGATTGGGCTGGCGCAACGGATCGATGAGCTCGACCAGTGGTGGCGGCTGAACCGCAGCGAGAATTTCCTGTTCACCGGCGTGTTCCGGCCCATGGCGGTGGCAGTGGCGCTCGGCCTGGCGGAGATCGAGGCCCAGCTGGCGTTGCTGGGCTGGCTGGGGGTGCTCCTCGTCGTCGGGACGGTTGCCGTCGTTGTCGCTGGCTGGAGGGTCGCGGCAGTCGCCATAGCATCGCTCGCAGCCATCGGCCTGCTCGGCCAGTGGGACAACGCGATGACCACCTTGTCACAGATGGCGGTTGCGGTCATCGCCTCGGTGGCGATCGGCGTGCCGATTGGGATCCTCGCCGGCCGGGTCCGCACAGTGCAGCTTGCCGTCCGTCCGGTGCTCGATGCGATGCAGACCATCCCCGCGTATGTCTACCTCCTGCCGCTCGTGCTGCTGTTCGGGGTCGGCAATCCGCCGGCGATCATCGCCACGATCATCTACGCGGTCCCGCCGGCGGTACGGCTCACAACACTTGGAATTCGGCGTGTGTCTGGTGAGTCGGTCGAGGTCGGCCAGGCCGTCGGCGCCACCGGTGGGCAGGTACTGCGCACGGTCCAGCTTCCGCTCGCGCTGCCGTCCATCCGCATCGGCATCAACCAGACGATCATGATGGCG
>JASLBX010000038.1 GCA_030146385.1 Jiangellaceae bacterium
TGCCCGCGGACGGCTGAGCTCGCGTGATCAGCCCGACCATCTGTCGATCTGCATAGCAGTTGAGCTGCCGGCTCGGAGGACGGGCGTTCCTACTTCGGGCGGTCCGTCTCCCGGTCTGCTGCAGCGATGGCCGTGACGTCCGTCTCCGGAATCTCCGGTCGCCTTGGTGAACGGTGTTCTATCCAGCTGCCCCTCGTGCGCGCCAGACGGCGCCCTCGGAGTCGGAGGCTTCTCCATTGCCAACGCCAGTGCCAATCAGGGCCTTCGATTCGCCTCAGATCTACTCGTTGCCCCATCCGTCGACGTGGGCGGAGCTGAATCCAGATCACCTCGACCAGCGCTGGGCTCCGGCCCTCAGGAACGTCAACCGTGAGCTCAATCGGATCGGAGTCGGCGGTCATCCGGCTCACTTCGGTTCCACGGGGAGCGTCCAGGAGTGAGCATCCGACGAGGCGCACCTGCACGCCGTAGGCCACCGCCGTCCCTTGCGCATCGACCGAAACAGCGCACACGTGCCGATCTGACACGCTCTCCGAAGGCTGCGGCGTGGTGACGCGGCCATCCTCGTGGAACTCGACCGTATCCCCACGGCGCCGCTGGCTGACCCGAACGCCCCAGCCGTGATGCGGTCGGTCTACTCAGGCCAAGATCAGAAGCCATACGCCCGTAACACCACCGACCGCCGCGACGGCGGTAAGCGCCACGATCCAACCCTCTTGATCCACGACGCATACCGTAGCCTGCGGATGGCAAACAACTGCCCAGCGCCAACAGTCGCGAGGGCGACAACACGCCCGTCCCGGTTACCTGATTTGATCTGAGTCTTGCGGTCTTGACATCAGCGGCATGTGCGGACATGTTCGGTGATCGAACCCTCGTCGTTGCCGCCATGTCGCCGCTGTCCTTGTCGGGGTAAAACGGCGACGCCTCGAGGACGCGAGCGCCGACGCGTGGACACAATGGCTGGGTGATTGGGGCTGATTGGTTCCTGCTCGGTGCGCCGTGGGATTGCTCCGGCTCCGCCCGTGGTGAGCAGGCCGCTCCGGAGGCTTTGCGCACCGCGGGCTTGACTGGCCTGGTCGGGCTGGATCTCGGCGATGCCCCCTGTGTGATCCAGGGCCGGCACCGCGACGACGTCACCGGTGTGCTGGCCCTGGCTGACACTGTGCGGGCAGCTCACGCCGTGGCCGGGGCACTCGGCGAGGCGTTGAGAGGCGTTCCGCGGCGCCGGCCACTGGTGATCGGCGGGGACTGCAGCATCTTGTTCGGGATCTTTCCTGCCCTGCGTCGTCACGTGGGCCCGGTGGGCCTGTGGTTCATCGACGGCCACCCCGACTATCTGGACGGCGCCACATCGGAGACCGGGGAAACTGCCGATATGGATCTCGCCGTGCTGACCGGCGTCGGCGCCGAGGCGTTGACCGGCCTGGCCGGCCCGCCACCGATGGTCCCGGTGAGCGAGGTGGTCCTGCTCGGTCACCGCGCGAGCGACCTGGATCAGGCCGCGGTCGAGGAGCTCGCCGGGGTGCCCGCCCAGCTGCGGCGGATCGATGCCGCGACCGTGGCAGGGGATCCGATGGCCGCGGGTGAGCGTGCCGCCGCCTGGCTGGGCGGCGCGGCTCGTGGGGTGTGGCTGCATCTGGACGTGGACGTGCTGGATCCGCTGTCAATGCCCGCGGTGACCTACCCGCAGTCGAGGGGCCTGCACTGGGACCAGCTCGCTGGCCTACTCGAGCCCCTAGCGCGATCACCGCGGTTGCTCGGGTTCAGCGTCGCGGACCTCCGGCCCGACCTGGACCCCACCGGTGAGTACGCGAGGCGTCTGGTCGAACTTCTCGATCGAACCTTGTGAGATGTGGAGCATGGAGGCTCGGGGCAGGCCCAGTTTCGAGGTCACACAACGTCCGCTCGCGGCGCTATGACGCATGTCTGTCCGCGCGCATCGCGGCAAATGAGGGCGGTTCAGCCGTGATGGCTGAGCACGTTCACCACGTGGCCAGAGCTTGTGCGTAGGAAGAAGCGGCGCACGCCCCAGTCCTCGTCCTTCAAGGGATGGACGATTTCAACCCCGCTGTCCTGCGCCCGCTGGTACGCGACGTCGACATCGGGCACCTCAACTGACATCTGGGGATTGCACGAGGCGGACTGGTCAATGTCCATGACGCTGAACTGGGCACCGCCGCTCGTCCCCAAAGTCGCCACCCACCCCAGGTTCATGAGCACGTCGAGACCGAGCAGCTCGGAGTACTCCTGGACTGCGGCATCGACATCGGTGACGGTGAGTATCGGCACTGCTCGAAGCAACTCCATTCCCCCACCCTAGGCAAGGACGGAACGACGCTGGAGCAGTCCCGCAGATCGGTATGGCCGGGCCGTCGCTGTCCGCGGCAATGACAGTGTGTTCCGGGCGCCTTGCCAGAATGGCTGGTGCCTTAAGGCGCGATCAGGCGTCGCTGCGCGCAAAGATGACGGCGCCCGGGACATCCTTGTCCGGCCCGATGACCAGTTCGGCCTCAATCGTAAACCTCGCGTCACGAAGCCAACCCGCGACCTTGCTCGGCCGACGATGGTGAGTGTCAACGTTGATTGGACGACCCGTGTAGCCCTCGGACGTGTGTCGGGTCTCGTCGCCGACGTGAAAGCCCACTAGTAACGGACCCTGTGGTCGCAACACTCGACGGAACTCCTCGAACACGCCGGGCATGGCGTGGTCGGGCACGTGGATCACGGACCAGAACGCGACTATGCCGGCGACCGA
>JASLBX010000045.1 GCA_030146385.1 Jiangellaceae bacterium
TGGTTGTACACGCTGTACGCGGCCACGCCGTGCTCGCGCGACTTCCAGAAGTACGGCGATTTGCGGAGCCGGGTGTACAGCGTCACGAGCGGCGCCTCGATCACCTTCGGTGTCGTGACGGCCTGTGCGGGGTCCGGGTGGAGTACGTCGGCCAAGGCGACCGCCTCCTGTCGTTGCGTAATAAACAACCGAATTCGTATTACGCAACAAGCGTGGCATCGCTGGTGGCCGCCGTCAACAAGGTTGGGGGCGGAATTCTTTGGTGTGTTGTCAGCGACTCGTGGGGCTTCGAGGCTGAGCAGCTATGACGGCAGCGGGTGGAGTCAGCGTCGCTGTTGCGCAGTAGCGCCAGCACGCAGTATTTCCAGCGCCCCACGTCGCAGGTTGGTGAGCAGGCGCGAGTCGAGCGTCCCGTCCATCGCCGGTCCGTCGCTAGGTACCATGCCTGACAACCTGCCCGACCACGCTAGGCACCCCGCAACGCTCATTCGCGTATGCTCTGAGGCGTGGCACCTCGCCGGATTCTCGTCCGCGCCCGCACCGGTTCCGTCCGGGCGCGAGTAGCCGTGCGCGCGTAAGCGCGCCCCATCCGCGACGAGACTCCATCCGCGCCCGGCAACCTCTGGGCGCGACGACACCTAAGGTGAGCCACCCATGCCACACGACATTCCACAGCGGCCTGCCCTCGAGGGCCTCGAGGAGAAGTGGGCCGCACGCTGGGAGGAGCACGGGACCTACCGGTTCGATCGCTCCGCAGCCCGCGACCACGTCTTCTCGATCAACACACCACCGCCGACGGCGTCCGGCACTCTTCATGTCGGGCACGTCTTCTCGTACACCCACACCGATACGATCGCGCGCTACCAGCGGATGCGCGGCCGCGAGGTCTTCTACCCGATGGGGTGGGACGACAACGGGCTGCCGACCGAGCGCCGCGTCCAGAACTTCTACGGCGTCCGCTGCGACCCGGCGCTGCCGTACGACGCGGATTTCACGCCACCTGAGCATCCGTCCGGGACCCCGGTGCCGGTTTCACGGCGGAACTTCGTCGAGCTCTGCGAGCGCCTGACCGCGCACGACGAGCAGGCATACGAGCAACTGTGGCGGCGAGCCGGCTTGTCGGTCGACTGGTCGCTGACCTACACGACGATCGGGACCACGGCGCGCATCGTGTCGCAGCGAGCCTTCCTGCGCAATGTGGCGCGGGGCGAGGCGTACCAGGCGGAGGCGCCGACGCTGTGGGACCTCAGCTTCCAGACGGCTGTCGCACAGGCCGAACTCGAGGACCGGGATCGTCCCGGCGCCTATTACCGCCTCGAATTCCGCGCACCGGACGGTCAGCCGGTTTACGTCGACACCACCCGGCCGGAACTGTTGCCCGCCTGCGTGGCACTGGTCGTCCACCCCGATGACGAACGGTACGCACACCTGGCGGGGACGTCCGTCCAGACTCCGCTGTTCGGCATCGAGGTGCCCGTGCGAACGCACCGCCTTGCCGACCCGGCCAAGGGCACCGGCGCCGCGATGGTCTGCACGTTCGGAGACGTCACGGACGTCACGTGGTGGCGCGAGCTCGGCCTCCCGATCCGAGCGGTCATCGGCCGGGACGGCCGGTTCGCAGCGGAACTGCCGGAGGGACTCGGCCCGTCGCCCTATGACCAGTTGGCGGGACGGACGGTCGCTGCGGCCCGCGGACGCGTGGTTGAGTTGCTGGCCGAAGCCCGAGCGCTGATCGGTGAACCCCGCGAGATCGTCCATCCGGTCAAGTTCTACGAGAAGGGCGACCGCCCGCTGGAGATCGTCACCAGCCGGCAGTGGTACATCCGTAACGGTGGGCGGGACGACGATCTACGGGCGGCCATGCTCAAGCGCGGGCGTGAGCTGGGATGGGTTCCCGAGTTCATGCGCCACCGCTACGAGCACTGGGTCGGCGGCTTGACCGGGGACTGGTTGATCAGCCGGCAGCGCTTTTTCGGTGTGCCGATTCCGGTCTGGTACCGGGTCGGTCCGGACGGCGAGATCCAGTACGACCAGCCGATCGTCCCAGCCGAGGAAGAACTGCCCGTCGATCCTGCATCGGACGCGCCGGCGGGCTTCGACGAATGGCAGCGGGGCCGTCCGGGCGGGTTCGTCGGCGACCCGGACGTGATGGACACCTGGGCGACCTCGTCGCTGTCTCCGCAGATCGTCTGCGGTTGGGAGCGCGACCCGGACCTGTTCGCCCGTACTTTCCCGATGGACCTGCATGCCCACGCACACGAGATCGTCCGGACCTGGCTGTTCACGTGCGTGCTGCGCTCGCACCTGGAGCACGGGTCGCTCCCGTGGCGGCGGACGGCCATCTCCGGGTTCGTCGTCGACCCGGACCGCAAGAAGATGAGCAAGTCGGCCGGCAACGCCACGACGCCGATCGGCGTCCTGGAGAAGTACGGCGCGGACGCGGTTCGGTGGCGGGCGGCGGGCGCCCGTCCCGGCCTGGACACACCGTTCGATGAGGCGCAGATGAAGGTTGGCCGGCGGCTGGCGACCAAGATCCTCAACGTCGGCCGGTTCGTGCTCAACTCCGAGTTGTCCGGCCGGACAGATTCGCTGCCAGCCGCGGAGGCGGCGTCGACCTGGACAACTCAGATGGTCACTGAGCCGCTGGACCTGGCAATGCTGGCGACATTGGCCGGCGTCGTCCGCGAGGCGACCGAGGCCTTCGATGAGCACGACTACACGAGCGCATTGGATGCGACCGAGCGGTTCTTCGGCA
>JASLBX010000349.1 GCA_030146385.1 Jiangellaceae bacterium
GGCCGACGTGCGCGGCCGCTACGTGATTGGTCCGCTCACCATCAGGCTCACCGACCCGTTCGGGCTCGTCGAACTGCGGCGCGCCTTCACCGAGACGGGGACGCTGATCGTCACCCCGTCCGTCGTCCCACTGCCCGGCGTACGCCTTGCCGGCGAATGGAGCGGCAGCGGTGAGAGCCGGCCGCGATCGATCGCCAGCGCGGGCGAGGAGGACGTGACGATCCGCAACTACCGCCACGGCGATGACATGCGCCGGGTCCATTGGCGTGCGACGGCACATCACGGCGATCTGATGGTGCGGCGCGAGGAGCAGCCCTGGCAGAGCCGGGCGACGCTTCTGCTCGACAACCGCAGCGCGGGCCATGCCGGCCACGGCCAGGACTCGTCGCTCGAGTGGGCCGTCACGGCGACGGCGTCCATCGGTGTGCACCTGGCCAATCGCGGCTACGCGATCCGGCTCGTCACCGACGAGGGCGGCACGGTCAGCGGCGCATGGCACGACTCGGGCGCCGGGCCCGGCGAGGCCGAGGCGCCCCTGCTCGAAGCACTCGCCGTCGTCGAGTCCAGCAACAAGGCGTCGGTCGGACGTTGGCCGGACCTGCTGACCGGTGGAGAAGCGGCGAGCGGCTTGCTCATCGGCGTGCTCGGGCGGCTGCGACCGGAAGAAGCGACCGTCGTCGCGAGCCTCCGCCACGGTTCCACCGCCGCCCTGGCGATCCTGGTGGATCCCATGTCTTGGACGTCCATCACCGGACCCAAGCGCGAGGCGGAGGACGTGCGGATCGCCGAGTCGGCCCAGATCCTGCGCCGTTCCGGCTGGGGTGTCGTCCTCGCCGCGCGCGGCGACGCGATCCCGTCCGGATGGGAGCGCCTCGGCATGAGCCGCAGCGTTTTTCCGGCTCCACCCGCACCAGTTGACGTAGATCACCACGACGCCGACTCGACGGCAGGGATCCCGCGATGAGCGGGTCCGGGCGACTGACAGTTGTGTGTGCGATCGCGTCGTTTCTCGCGATACTGCCTCTACTCCCGCTTACCGAGACGGACGGCTGGGTGGTTCCGGCCAGCATCGCGATCGCACTCGTGGCGCTGACCGGTGCCGCGCTCCGCAGGTGGCGCGCCCCCCGTGGGCTCGTCCCGCTCATCCAGCTCGGGGTGTCGGTGCTATGGCTGGGCGTGCTGGTCGCGGCCGATGTCGCCTGGATGGCCGTCGTCCCCACACCGTCGTGGTTCGAGCGGATGAGCACCGTCGTAGGTGAAGGTATCGACAGCATGGTCGAGTACGCCGCGCCGGTGCCGGTCAACCGGGGCATCCAGTTGATGCTCGTCGGTGGAGTCGCACTGATCGCCATATGCGTGGAGACCGCCGTATTCGCGCTGCGGCGAGTGCCCCTTGCAGGTCTCCCCCTCGGCGTGATGTACGCGGTGGCGGCCGCGACCGCGAACGAGGGCTGGCACTGGGTCTGGTTTGTCCCGCCCGCGATCGGCTTCCTGTCACTGCTGGTCTCCGAGGGACGCAACCGGGTGGCTTTGTGGGGACGGTCGGCTTCGCCCTCGGCGCGGCATCCTGGCCTGCCGCAGACCGACTCGCTTGCGCGCAGCGGCCGCCGAGCCGGTGCTGTCGCGCTGGCCGCGGCGGTCGCCGTACCGGCCTGGCTGCCAGCGTTGACCGAGGGGTTCCTCGGGAGTGGCGGCTCCGGCACCGGCGGCGGCCGTACGATCCGCACCGACAACCCCATTGTCGATCTCCGGCGCGACCTGACCCGCCCGGACAACGTCGACATCCTTCAGTACACGACGACCGCGGAGCGGCCCGAATACATCCGGACCGCGACGCTGGATGTATTCACCGGCGAGGAGTGGAAGCTGTCGCAACGGGACGTCCCGGAATCGCAGCGGGTCAGCCAGGGCATGCCCTGGCCACCGGGGCTGTCGCCCGCCGACACCGATGTCACCGAGGTCACCTACGAGTTCGAGATCACCGAGAACTTCGGATCACGGTGGCTGCCGCTGGCCTATCCGGCCCAGGCGGTCGACATCGACGGCGACTGGCGGTTCGACACCGCCACGCTCGACGTGGTCGCGGACGAGGACGAGGACGTCCACGGCCAGTCGTACCGGGCGACCAGCCTGGTCGTGAATTTCGACGCTGAGGCTCTCCGGGACGCCGAGCCGGTCGTCGACGAGATGCCAGAGATGATGGAACTGCCGGAAGGCATGCGGGCCGATCTGAAGCCCTTCATCGAGGAAGCCATCGGCGATCTCACCAATCCACACGAGCAGGCGGCCGCCCTGCAGCGGTGGTTCCGGTCGACCGGCGGCTTCTCGTACAGCATCGAGCGCGACCCCGGGACGTCCGCGTCCCATCTGATGGACTTCCTCAACAACCGCGTCGGCTACTGCGAGCAGTTCTCGGCGACCATGGCGATCATGGCCCGGGCGATCAACATCCCGGCCCGGGTGGCGGTCGGCTTCACACCGGGGGAAGAGCAGGATGACGGCAGCCGCATCGTCCGCGCCCACGACTCCCATTCCTGGCCTGAGCTCTTCTTCAGGGGCGTTGGCTGGGTCCGATTCGAACCGACCCCGTCCACGCGCACCAACGCCGCGCCGGCCTGGACCCTGCCGGTCCGCACCAGCGAGGACAGCACCGCCGCACCGGATGGCGGCGGCACCAACGCCGACTCTGCCGAGAGCGCCCTGGGCCCGGCGAACGCCGGCGACCTGCCGATGAACGAAATCGGCGCGGCTGGCGACTTGACCGACGAATCCTCTCCGTGGCCGACGGTCCTGCTCATAACGATGATCGTCGGGCTCCTGCTGAGCACGCCGCAGGCCGTTGCCCGGCTCATCCGCGCCGCCCGGTGGCGGCATGCTGGCGGAGACCCGATTCTCGAAG
>JASLBX010000364.1 GCA_030146385.1 Jiangellaceae bacterium
GCCGTTCTACGCCATGCCTTGGGTCGCGCGCGTGAGATTGATTCCGACGTTGACATGGGAATCGCCGAGTCCGCGTTGGCGCAGTACCACATGCATCGCGGTGACACCGAAGGTGTGTACGAACTGATCGAAGCATCTCTCGAGCATCTGACAGGCGCACGGCACATCGCATCGACCATCTTGACCCTGGAGGTCATCGCCGAGCTCGGGATCAACGCCGATGAGCCACGCGGGCCGGTGTCTATCCTTGCGGCAACGGCGGCGATCCGGTCGTCGATGGGGACGCGCGTCCCGCCTCAAGCCGCGGTCAGGCTGGAACGACTGATCGAGAGGGGTCGACGGCGGCTCGGCGAAGAATTCGATGGCGTGTACGCGCGTGGCTCATCCATGGGTTTCGGCGAAGTTGTTGACCAGGGACGTGCCTTGCTGGCGCAGCTCAGAAGGCCAGCGCCGTAGCAGCGGTCGGGGTTACTCTGTATCTCTGATTCATACGCCCGACGGGTGGACGTCTCATGTACGAACCTCCGGTAATCGCAGCACCGCTGGGATAACGAAGCGGTGGAAGTTCGACTGCTCGGGCCCTTGGAACTCGTCGAAGGCGGACTGGTCAAGGAGTTGAAGGGCCCCGCTGAGCGGGCTCTACTTGCGCTCCTGGCCACGGAGCCGGGCCGAGTCTTGACCACCGAACGGCTGATCGACGAGCTGTGGGGCGAATCGCTCCCGGCCAACCCAGGCAACGCGTTGCATCTGCGGGTCTCCAAGCTCCGCCGTACGGTCGGGGAGGCGCTCGTCAGAACCCCGGCCGGCTACCGCCTCGACGTCGATCCCGAAAAGGTCGATGCCGTCCGGTTCACCCGCCTCATAGCCAAGGGGGCGTTCGCGGATGCGCTAGCACTGTGGCGGGGAGCACCGCTCGCCGAGTTCATGGACTACGAATGGGCCCGCGCCGAGGCGGCGCGACTGGAGGAGTTGCGCGCCACAGCCACGGAAGAGCTAATGGAGATGCGGCTCGCGGCTGGTGACCACGTCGCCCTTGTCCCGGAGCTCGAACGGCTGATTGCCGCTGCGCCGCTGCGGGAGCGCCTCAGAAGCCAACTCATGATCGCGCTGTATCGCTGTGGTCGGACGGCCGATGCCCTCGCCGCGTACCAGTCGTTCCGGCGCCTTCTTAACGACGAACTCGGCATCGAACCCTCTCCGACCCTGCGGCAGCTCGAGACGGCCGTCCTTCGCGACGACCCGTCGCTGGCCAGTCCTACGGCGGCGTCACCAGCACTGACCAATCTTCCCGCACCACTGAGTTCGCTGATCGGACGCGACCTCGATCTGCGACGGCTCAACGACGTGGTCCCGCGCACGAGACTGGTGACGTTGATCGGACCGGGCGGTGTGGGCAAGACCACGCTGGCCATCGCCGCCGCTGGCCAGATGACCGCGGAGCATGCCGCCGGTGTGTGGTTCGTCCCATTGGCGAGCGTGACCAATGGCAGGCGGATCCCAGGATTGGTCGCGGAGACGCTCCGCATTGCGGATCCCGATAGTTCGTCGCCGCAGCGGCTCGTGGCGTCCTGGCTGAAGGAGCGGCAGGTGCTGCTGCTGCTCGACAACTGTGAGCATCTGGCTGACCCATGCGCACACTTCGTCGAGCAGCTATTGCGCTCGACGGGCGACGGCGTGCACATCCTTGCCACGAGCCGCGAGGCGCTTGGAGTTCCAGGTGAGCTGCAGATCCCCGTCCCGCCTCTTGCGCCGGCAGAAGCGGCGTCTCTGTTCACCGAGCGGGCGGCGAGCGTCGCACCGGACTTCGATCCGGCCTCCAGCCATGAGCACGTGCAGCGGATCTGCGAACGCCTCGACGGCATGCCGTTGGCGA
Source organism: Jiangellaceae bacterium (assembly GCA_030146385.1). Lineage (GTDB taxonomy): Bacteria > Actinomycetota > Actinomycetes > Jiangellales > Jiangellaceae > JASLBX01. Next base: position 1,874 of record JASLBX010000364.1, read on the forward strand.
TCGAGCTTGCGGCCGCACGCGTCAAGATGCTGCCACCGGAGGAGATCGCTGCCCGGCTGGATGACCGTTTCCGCCTGCTGACGTCCGGTCCGAGGACCGCCGAGGCGCGCCACAAGACACTGCGGGCGACCGTCGACTGGAGTCATGCCTTGCTCACCCGCGACGAGCAAGCCTTGTTCCGACGTGTCGCCGTGTTCCGCGGAGGCTGGACGCTCGCCGCTGCCGAAGCTGTCTGTGGCGCACCGGACGGTGAAGACGTTATCGACGTGCTCAGCCGGCTGGTGGACCGCTCGCTTGTTGTGGCCGATGCCGGCCGCTTCCGCATGCTCGAAACCATCCGTGCATATGCCGACGAACAGCTAGACAAGGCAGGCGAACGGTCGACTCTCGCGCAGCGGCACGCGTTGTTCTTCGCGGACTTCGCCGAACGCGCGGAGCCGATGTTGCGTGGGCCGGATCAGCACAGGTGGCTCGAAAGGATCCGCACCGAGGAAGCCAATCTGCGGCAGGCGCTGGACTGGGCGCGTGCGCAGGGGGACTCGGAGGTGGCGTTGCGCCTCGCCGGATCGCTCGGCTGGTACTGGTATGTCGGCCGCCAGGTCGATGGCCGGACTTACATCACCGCCGCGCTGGACGTGCCTGGACACGGTTCTGACGCTGCCCGTGCGCGCGCGTTGCAGGCCCTATCACTGGCGGTGCGCCCGGTTGGTTGCATCGTCCATCCGACGCCGGTGGGAGCTCGTGCCGCCGAGGAGAGCCTCGCCCTGTTCCGGCGAGTAGGCGATGAGGCCGGCGGCGCCATCTCACGACTCCTCGCGGCCGTTGAAGGAGTCGGATCTGGGGACACCAACCGGTATCTCGACATGGTGGAGCAGGCCAGGTCGACGCTGCGGTCATGTGGGGATGCCTGGGGCGTGGCGCTTGCCGACTTCGTGGAGATGGAGATCCGATTGCACCATGGGCAGGCCGAGGCCGCGCTCGCATTAGGACACGAAGCGGCGCGCGCGTTCGACACTCTGGACGACGACTGGGGCCGGTCGGCGGTCATGCTGCATCTCGGGTATGGGCTGCGGGTCGCCGGGCGTGTAGACGAGGCGGAGGACATCCTTGACCGCGCTGTAATGCTGAGTCGTGCCGGCGGACTGCCCAACAATCTGGCCCGCTCGCTCATCGAACTTGGCGAGGCCAGGCTGCACCGCGGGGACGCGGATGGTGCCCTTCCGTGGTTCGCCGAATGTGAAGCGATCGCTCGCGACCTCGGCAACGACACCCTGATGGCGCTGGCGGCGCTTGGCCGGGGGGCCGCGCGCCGCCTGCGAGGAGAGGTCGCTGAGGCCGAACGGCGCTACCAGCAGGCGTTGTCGCTATCCACGAATACGGACTTTGCAAAGGGCGTGCTACGGGCACGGATTGGACTGGCCGCGGCGCGCCTCGACCGTGGCGTGACGGCACAGGTTGCCGCAGAGCTCGAGGCGGCACGGGCAGATGCGGAGGCCCTTGGTGACGAGGGTTTGATCGTCATCGCGATCGAGCAACTCGCGCGCGTAGCCGCACTCGGCGGGGATCGGGACGCGTGTCAGCGGCTGCTGGCCGAGGCCCAAGCACGCCGGTCCGCCGCTGCTCGCCCACGTGGTGCTCTCGACCGTCGCGATGCCATCGGCCCGCGCGAACGCAAGGCTCATCGCACGAAATAGCCCGTCGCAACAATCGCGGCCCGTATCGCACTTGGCGAGACGTCCCTTCCTTCGATCCGCACACTCTTGGTGCTGAGATCGATCTGAAGGGCTACGACACCGTCAACATCGGCGAGCGCGGCGCTGATTGCCCGGAGATCGTGGCGGCAGTTCATGTCGGGCACCGTCACAACGATCATGCTCGACTCCCCAATTTGAATGCGGGTGTGCTCATGCCCTCACCATGAACGTTCGTGGTGTCCGATCGCTGTCCGTTTCCCCTGCACTTCGCCGGGGCGTCAGGGCAGGTGGACAGGGCCGGGACAGCGCCAGCTGCGGCCGCCATCACGTGGCAAGCTTTTGGGCATCAGAATCCGTGGCCCCACTAACCCTGACCGGGGGCTTTTGCCCTATTAGGAACCATCGATCACGATCACGGAAGGCTAGGTGCTGAGCGTCAGCACTTCGACGTTTGCTTGAGTCCGGTGTGGAAATGATGTTGACGTACCCCGCAGCCATCCAGACCGGGCTGGACGATGCTCCAGCGGGCTGTCGGGGCCGGCAGGAGGACATTGTCATGATCATGATTGTGGTCGGGGTGCTCCTACTGGCTGTGGCGGCGTTCGTGATCGTTACAGCTGTGGTGACCGGTAGCGACTCGGTACCGGTCGAAGTGTTCAACGTTGACCTCCAACCCACAACCTGGGGTGTGTTCGTAGCCGGCATGGTGACCGGCTTCCTTGTGCTAGCCGGTGTCGCCGCGTTTGTCGTCGGGGTCCGGCAGGTACAGGCCCGCCGTCATGAGATCGAAGAGCTGCGGCGAAAGGTGGCCATGCTCGAGGGAGAGGAGCCGTCGGCCGAAGCGGACGAGAATTCGAGTGACGGGCGCGCGGATCAGCCATTCGGCCAGCGGCCCGAGTCGGACAGTCGGCCTGCTTCTATGGCATAGGTCCGATCCGCGAGCCGATGACGGACGGTCAGTGGCTCTCGGACACGAGATGTGCATCGAATTGAATCTCAACCTCGTCGGCCAGCCTCAGCGCACCGAGGAATGCTGAGTATGGCTTGATTCCCCACTGGGACTGAATCACGCTTGTACTGCCGCGGACCCGGCCATTCTCGCTGACCGTTCCTCGTACGGTCGCCTGCCGGGTCACTCCCATGATGGTCAGGTCGCCTTCGACTACGACCGCGTCCGGAGTCGCGCGTACGGACGCGGAACGGAAGGTGATCGCCGGATGCTGCGTGGTGCGCAGGATCTCACCGATGTTGCGCTTGATCTGAGCGCGATCGGAATCGGTGAGCGGCTTGACGCCGCCCCTCCCTTCCCGTATCTCAAAAGATGCGGCGGCGACCTCGACGACGACTGATGACCGGGCGGGATCAGTGCGATCCACGCTAACCCGACCGTTCCAGGAAGTCGCCTCGATGATCAGATCGTGACCGGCTCGCGAACCCAACCCGGTACGGCCGGTCTTCAGTAGCAACCGGCCCGATTCGTGCCCCATCCGGTAGACGCCTTCGACTAGCGCCATCTCGTCAGACTACGGCGAACGGACGCCGGAGGATGGTCGCATCTACCATCGACGTGGACGTATGCCATGGAGACGACAGCGCCACAGAGCCAGCCCGACCTCGCGGTAGGGCTGATCACCGTTCGGGATGCCCATGATCGCCCCGTCGAAGAGGGCGTCGGCCTGCTCTCCCAAATCGCCGAGGTGACGGCGACGATCGAGAACGTTGGTGACGCAGTCGCCGGGGAGACGACCACGCGGTTCTGGGTGCGAGGCGCGGGAGTCGACCGCGAGCTGCGCGTTATCCATACCCCTGAACTGCTGCCTGGCGACAGGATCGAGGTCACCGCCCTCTGGGACCTGCGCGATGGTCCCGGGAACTACACGATCACCGTCACCGCGGACGCGTTCTCGCAGATCGAAGAGCTGCGGAAGGACA
>JASLBX010000370.1 GCA_030146385.1 Jiangellaceae bacterium
CCAGCTTGTCCGCCCAGCCCGCGTAGTAGAAGAAGTGGGCGGCGACGAGCGGCAGGTCGACGTCCCGCGACTCGCGGATCGGCTTGCCGTTGTCGATCGATTCCAGCACCGCGAGCTCGCGGGAGCGCTCCTGGATGATCCGCGCGATCCGGAACAGGTACTTGCCCCGGTCGCGTCCCGACAGCTGCGACCAGACTTGCTCGTACGCCCGTCGAGCCGCCTTGACGGCCGCGTCGACATCGGCCGGCCCGGCGGCGGTGACGTCCGAAAGAACCTCCTCGGACGCCGGGTTGACCGTCTTGAACGGCGTGCCGTCGATCGGGTCGACGAACTTGCCGTCGATGAACAGCCCGTACGAGCTGGCGATATCGACGATTGCACGCGACTCAGGGGCCGGCGCGTACTCGAACTTGGCCATGGCAGATCAGTCCAGGGTGAAGTAGTCGGGACCGCCGTAGCGGCCGGTGGCCATTCGCTGCCGTTGCATGAGCAGGTCATTGAGCAGGCTGGACGCGCCGATCCGGAACCAGTCCGGGTCGAGCCAATCCTCGCCAGCGGTCTCGTTGACGACCACGAGGTAGCGGATGGCGTCCTTGCTGGTCCGGATGCCGCCTGCCGGCTTGACGCCCACCTGGCGGCCGGTGGCGTCCCGGAAGTCGCGGACGGCCTCGAGCATGACGAGCGTGACTGGCAGCGTGGCCGCGGGAGCGACCTTGCCCGTGCTGGTCTTGATGAAGTCGGCGCCGGCCAGCATGGCCAGCCAAGACGCCCGCCGCACGTTGTCGTAGGTGACGAGCTCGCCGGTCTCGAGGATGACCTTGAGGTGGGCGTCGCGGCATGCTTCCTTGACCGCGACGATCTCCTCGAAGATCTGTCCGTACCGGCCGGCCAGGAACGCGCCGCGGTCGATGACCATGTCTACCTCGTCCGCGCCGGCGGCTACCGCGTCGCGAGTGTCGACCAGCTTGACTTCGAGGCTGGCGCGTCCCGACGGGAACCCGGTAGCCACGCTGGCGATGTGGATGTTGCTGCCGGCCAGCGCCTTGGCCGCCACGCCCACAAGGTCGGGGTAGACGCAGACGGCGGCCACTTGCGGGACGGACGGGTCAGACGGGTCGGGACGCTGGGCCTTGGCACACAGGGCACGCACCTTGCCGGGCGTGTCCTGGCCTTCCAGGGTGGTGAGGTCGATCATCGAGATGGCCAGGTCAATGGCCCACTGCTTGGCCGTCGTCTTGATCGACCGGGTCGCCAGCATCGCCGCCCGTGCGTCGGCACCCACCTGATCCACTCCTGGCAGGCCGTGCAGGAATCGCCGCAGCGAGGTCTCCGAGGCGGTGATCTCGGAGAGGCGCGCGGCATCGAGCGCTTCTAGGACGGTCACGTCATCGAGTGTAGGCGCTGCCTTGGCGTCTCGGCGTACCGCACAATCCGGGCCACCGGCCGGCGCGGACGTGGCTTCAAGCTGCCCGTGCGGCAGCCGCGACAAGGCCGGCTTCCAGTACGTCCGGCGCCCTGGGTGAGCTGGCTTTGCAATGCACACAAATAGGAAGCGCTGCCCGCGCCCGGCCTGCTCCCAAGCCGCTTCCCATAGGTGTGCTTTGCAAAGCCACCGGAGCATGGGTGCCGGGGGGCGGAGCCTCGGGCGGAGAACCAGGGTTCCGCCACCGGCACAAGCCAGTCGCCCTCACATCCTCAGGCGCGGATCTCCTGCCGCAGGAACGCCACGTAGGCGACGGTGAACAAAACCACGCACCCGGCGATCAGCGCGGTTACCTGGGGCCAGACCACCAGCAGGCTCTGCCCGAGCGCGAGGGTGCTCGCCACAGCCCAGTCCACCTGCTCGGCGAACACGATCCCGACCGTGCGCACGCTGGGGTCGAGCAACGGCTGCCGTGCTGGCCTCGTACAGTCCGGCAGGCGTGAGCTCGGTCAGCGTGTGTTCCTCGGGTATGGCGTCACGAGCTCGACCGCGGCAGCCGGGGTCGCCGTGGCTAGGGGAAAGAGCAGCAGGCCGCCGAGCGCGGCAGAAAGGATCTTTATCCGGGACGGTCCCTTCATTTGGCACTCCGAAAGAAGCAGGCTGTTGAGTTTGGCGCTGTGAAGCGCAAGAACGGCGTAGCCGCTCGTCGAGACCCCTACGCGGATTCTCAGGCTGCTCTCAGTGACTTCTTATCGGCATATCAGCGAGCCATCGCCTGCGTAGACTGGCAGGCCGAGACAACGATCCGGCCACTTTCGCCGCCGGACGATTCGACCAAGGATTGCCACCCGTGTTGACGATGCAGGATGCGCTGCTCGCGCTGACCAGGTACTGGACCGATCAGGGCTGCGTGATCGCCCAACCGTTCAACACGGAGGTCGGCGCCGGAACCATGAACCCGGCCACGATCCTGCGCGTGCTGGGTCCCGAGCCGTGGCGGGTGGCCTACGTCGAGCCGTCCGTCCGTCCCGACGACGCGCGGTACGGAGAGAATCCGAACCGCCTGCAGACGCACACCCAGTTCCAGGTGATCCTCAAGCCCGATCCAGGCGACCCGCAGGAGGTCTACCTTAAGAGCCTCGAGGCGCTGGGCATCGACATCAATGCGCACGACATCCGGTTCGTCGAGGACAACTGGGCTTCGCCGGCGCTCGGCGCGTGGGGCCTGGGCTGGGAGGTCTGGCTGGACGGTCTGGAGATCACGCAGTTCACCTATTTCCAGCAGGCCGGTGGCATGACGCTCAGCCCGGTGTCGGTGGAGATCACCTACGGCATCGAGCGCATCCTGATGGCCCTGCAGGGGGTCGACCACTTCAAGGACATCGCCTACGCGCCAGGCATCTCGTACGGCGAGGTGTTCGGTCAGGCCGAGTACGAGATGTCGCGGTACTACCTCGACGACGCGCACGTCGAGGACAACCGGGCGCTGTTCGAGACGTACGCTGCCGAGGCCCGCCGCCTGCTCGACCTGCGGTTGCCCGTCCCAGCGCATACCTACGTGCTGAAGTGCTCGCATGTGTTCAACGTGCTGGACGCCCGTGGCGCGATCAGCACGACCGAGCGTGCGAAGGCTTTCGCCCGAATGCGTGGGCTGGCTCGCGAGGTGGCGGCGCTTTGGACGGCCCGCCGCGAGGAGCTCGGCCACCCGCTCGGCGTCGTACCCGAACCGGTGAAGGTGCAGCTCGTCGAGCAGTTGCCGGTCGCCACGGAGCCGGCGACTCTGCTGTTCGAGATCGGCACCGAGGAGATGCCGCCCGCGGAGGTGACCCGAACGGTCGATGCGGTACGCGACGCGGTGACGGCCAAGCTGTCGGCCACCCGGCTCGGTCACGGCGAGATTCGGGTGTACGGCACGCCGCGCCGCGTCGTCGTGCTCGTGAAGGGCGTCCAGCCGGCCGAACCGGACGGCGAGCGCCAGGTGCGCGGCCCCCGAGTGAGTGCGGCCTTTGACGACTCCGGCGAGCCGACAAAGGCCGCGCAGGGGTTCGCCCGCGGCCAGGGGATGGACGTCGCTGACTTGGTCCGGGTTGAGTCGAACGGTGTCGAGCACGTGGCGGCCATCGTCACCGACCGCGGACGCAACGCCGCCGAGGTGCTGTCCGGCCTGCTGGCGGATGTGGTCGCGGGGCTCCGCTCGGAGAAGAACATGCGCTGGAGCGATGGCGAGCTGTCGTTCACCAGGCCGATCCGCTGGCTCACCGCTCTGCTCGGCGATACCGAGCTTCCGGTGGCGGTCTCCGGGTTGCGGTCCGGGACGAACACCCGTGTCCATCGGACGGCGCTGACCCCCGTGGTGGCCGTCCCGTCCGCGGGGGGCTACCTGGACTTCCTCGCGTCCCACGACGTCGGGGCCGACGCCGCTGCCCGGCGCGCGCAGATCGTGAAGGGAGCGCAGGCGCTTGCCGCCGAGGTCGGCGGGGTCATCGACGTGGACGCCGAATCGGTGCTCATCGACGAGATCACCAACCTCGTCGAGTCGCCGCACCCGTTGCGCGGCAACTTCGCCGAGCGCTACCTGGAGCTGCCGCCGCAGATCCTCACCACCGTGATGCGCAAGCACCAGCGGTACCTGCCGATCCGCTCCTCCGACGGCGAGCTGCTACCGCACTTCGTCGCGGTGGCGAACGGATCTTGTGACCCGATGACCGTCGTGGCCGGCAACGAGGCGGTGCTTCGTGCCCGGTACGAGGACGCGGCGTTCTTCTGGCGGTCCGATCTGGAGGTCGCGCCAGCCGTGCACAAGGCCGGCCTGGCAAAGCTTACGTTCGAGGAACGGATCGGCTCGATGGAGCAGCGGGCCGACCGGATCGCAGCGGTGGCGCGCTCGCTGTCGCAGGAAATGGGCCTTTCCGGGGACGACGCGGCGGCCCTCGACCGGGCGGCCGACCTGGCCAAGTTCGACCTCGCCACCGAGATGGTCATCGAACTGCCTGCGCTGGCCGGGACGATGGCCCGCGAATACGCGCTCCGGGCGGGGGAGCCGGTTGCAGTGGCGCAGGCCCTCTACGACATGGAGCTACCGCGAACCGGCGGCGGCGAGTTGCCGTGGACCGATGCCGGCGCCGTGCTGGCCCTCGCGGACCGGTTCGACCTGCTGGTGGCGATGTTCGCCCTCGGCGCCAAGCCGACCGGAAGCTCGGATCCGTTCGGGCTGCGGCGAGCCGCCCTCGGCGTGGTCAGAATCCTGCGGGCGAACTCCGCTCTCGGGCCGGTCACGGTGAGCAAGGGATTTTCGGTGGCCGCGGGCCAACTGCGGGAGCAAGGCATCGACGTGCCCGACGACGCGGTCGAGGCGGCTCGCGAGTTCGTCGGGGGCAGGTACGTCCAGCAACTGCTGGACGAAGGCGCGGCGCATGGCTTGGTGGAGGCGATCCGTCCCGGGGCCGACGCCCCCGGTGCGGCGTACGAGATGCTGCAGGCGCTGCCGGGCTACGCGGCCGATCCGGCGTTCCGCGAGCTGGTCACCGCCGTGCAGCGGGTGGCGCGGATCGTGCCGGACGGTACGGAAGCCCGGGTCGACGCCGTGCGGCTTACCGAGCCGGCTGAGCAACAGCTGATCAAGGTCGTGGAGAAGCTGTCGGGCGAGCTAACCGGCGACCTGGCGAGCTTCGCTCAGCACGGCCCGCAGCTGGTGGACCCCGTCAACACGTTCTTCGACGACATCCTCGTGATGGCCGAAGACGCGGAGGTGCGGGCGGCCCGGCTCGGCCTACTGGCGACCGCCCTGGACCTGGCACCCTCGACGATCGACTGGCAGGCCCTCGACAACGCCCTCCAGTAGCTCCGGTTGATCACGTTCAGCATGCCTGTCCCTGCCGTACCAGGGGCGTGCGGGTGGTACGGCGCGGACAAACCTGGTGGGCGGCCCACAGCGGGCCGGAACTACGACTCGGGCGGCGCCGGTTGCGTGCATCCGAACAGTTCGGCTGTGATCTCGGCGACGAATCCCCGGACGTCCGGCCGACCCTCCGACAGGGCGCTGAGCGCGGCGCCGTCCACGGCCGCGAGAGCCAGGTCGGCGCTCATATGACCGGCGTAGCCCGTGGTGTCGAGCGCGTCCGACACCATCGCGATCAGACGAGGACGGGCATTCCCGAGTGCGCTGGCGACGGCGGGATGGCGGACGGCGCTGAGCAACTGCTCGTAATAGCCGAGGATCCGCTCGTCACCGGGTAGTACCGCCTCAGCGACCAGCGCTGCGGCCGACTCGGGGGAGTAGGGGCCCGGTGGCGCGGCCGCCACGACAGCCGACCCACGATCGAGGCACTCATCCACCAGAGCCCCGGCGACCGCGCCGAGCAGTTCGTCCAGCGAGCCGAAGTAGTAGGTGGTCGAGCCGAGCGGGACGCCCGCCCGTCGGGCCACCGACCACCGAACACTTCGAATCAGAGACCGGCGGCGGTGGCGAGGTCGGCCTTGATCGCAGCCAGCCGGTCGGCAGCGGTGGCCCGCGCAGCCTCCACCTCGTCACCCAGAACCGGGACGACGACCTCCAGGTAGCACTTGAGCTTGGGCTCGGTGCCGCTGGGTCGGACGATGACCCGCCCGTCGCCGGCCAGCCGGTACCGCAGCCCCTCCGTTGGCGGCAGCCCGTCGATGCCCTCGCTCAGGTCCTCGACCTGCTCGACAGCACGTCCGCCCAGTTCGGGTGGTGGCGCGCCGCGAAGCCGCTGCACGACACCGCTGATCTGGCTGAGGTCGTCCATCCGGACGGATAGCTGGTCGGTGGCGTGCAGGCCGTACTCGCGGGCGATGTCGTCCAGCGCATCCGCCAGCGTCCGTCCGTCCCGGCGCAGCGTGGCAGCCAGTTCGAGGATCAGTACGGCGGCGGAGATGCCGTCCTTGTCGCGAACGGCGTCGGGGTCGACGCAGTATCCGAGCGCCTCCTCATACCCGAAGCGAAGCCCGTCCAGCCGGCCGATCCACTTAAAGCCGGTAAGAGTCTCCGTATAGTCCAGGCCGTGCTTCGCCGCGATCTTACCGAGCAGGGACGAGGACACGATCGAGCAGGCGAACGTCCCGGACAACCCTGGCTCGCGGCCGACCAGATGAGTCGCCAACAGGGCGCCCACCTCATCTCCTCGCAGCATCCGCCACGCCCCTTCCATCGGCGCGGCCACCGCACAGCGGTCGGCGTCCGGATCGTTGGCCAGGACGAGGTCGGCGCCGGTGCCGCGGGCCAGTTCCAGGGCGAGGTCGATGGCGCCGGGTTCCTCGGGGTTGGGGAATGCCACGGTTGGGAACGCCGGGTCGGGCTCGGCCTGCTCGGTGACGGCCTGGGGGGCGTGGAAGCCGGCGGCGGTCAGCACCTGGCTGATCACCTCACCGCCCACTCCGTGAAGTGGGGTGTACACGGCGCGGATGTCACGTGGGCTGTCCGGCAGGGCCACCGCGGCGGCCCGGGCGATGTACGCATCCAGGACGTCGGCGTCACCAAGGGTCCGCCAGCCGTCATCTGCCAGAGGGACGTCCCCGAGGGACCCCACCGCCTCGATGGCGGCCGAAATTTCGGTGTCCACGGGCGGCACGATCTGCGTCCCATCGCCGAGGTAGACCTTGTACCCGTTGTCCTGCGGCGGGTTGTGTGATGCGGTCACCATGACACCGGCGTCCGCGCCGACATGCCGGATGGCGAATGCGAGCACTGGCGTCGGCAGCGGCCGGGGCAGCAGCATGGCGTCCAGGCCTGCCCCGACCATCACCGCGCAGGTGTCGAGCGCGAACTGGTCGGATTTGTACCGCGCGTCGTATCCGACTGCGACGGACCTGCCCCCGTGCTCGCGCAAGTACGCGGCGAGCCCGGCCGCGGCCCGGAACACCACCGCGCGGTTCATCCGGTTCGGGCCGGCGCCGAGGGCTCCCCGCAAGCCGGCGGTGCCGAACTCCAGCCGGCCGGCGAACCTGTCGTCGATCTCCGCGGTGGCGGCAGCGTCCCCGGATTCGGCGCGCTCGAGAAGATCGGCCAGCTCGGCGCGGGTGTCTGGATCAGGATCCTCGGGGAGCCATTCGCGGGCGCTGGCAAGTGCGTCAGTCACGAGATCCATCCTTACGGGTAGCCGTACGGCGCGCAGAAGGGTCCGCCGACGAATCGAGCCTCGAACCGGTCTTGCTCGGACTCCGGCTGGGCTTCGATGTCGGCGGCGTATGCCTCCGCGTTGTCTTCGGGGTGGTACCCGAGAGCGCGCCCCGGCTCGAGGTCCCACCAGCCGCGAGTATTGGCCGAGATGCCGTAGACGACGGCGAACGTGAGCCCGGGCGCGGTCAGGCACGCCTGAACCAGTCGGGTGGCGTCGTCTGGGGAGAGCCAGATGGCCAGGTGCTGGCGGGTGAACGGCCGATCCGCGAACGCCCCGATCCGCAGGCACGCTGCTTCCAGGCCGAACCGGTCCACGTAGAGGCTGCACAGTGCCTCGGCCGCGACCTTGCCCATTCCGTAGAACGTGTCCGGGCGCGGCCGGGTTTCGACGCTGAGCTCACCGTCGGACGGAGTGAACCCGACGGCGTGGGCGCTGCTCGCGTACACGATGCGCGGCACGTCGGCACGGCGCATCGCTTCTAGGACTCCGTGCGTCGTCTGGACATGCGTGTGAAGTGCGGTCTGCAGCGAGCCTTCAGCGGCGTAGCCGGCCAGGTGGACGACTGCGTCGGCACCGGCCACCAGCGGCGTCATCTCGAGGGCGTTGCTGACGTCGACGCGTTCGACACCCTCGGCCTGCACCTGGTCCAGCGCGAGGACGTCGTGGCTCCGCTCCCGCAGACCTGTGGACACCGTTCGGCCGATGTTGCCGGCCGCCCCGGTGACGACGACGCGCATCGAAGTCAGATCCGTTCGACGATGTCGGCGAGCAGCCTGCCGATCCGAGGAGCGGCCTGCCGTCCGGCCTCGACCACCTCGGCATGGCTGAGCGCGGTGTGGCTGATTCCGGCGGCCAGGTTCGTGACCAGCGAGATTCCGAGCACCTCCATGCCGGCCTGCCGTGCCGCGACGGCCTCGAGCGCCGTCGACATCCCAACCAGGTCGCCGCCCACCCGCTTGGCCATCTGGACCTCGGCCGGCGTCTCGTAGTGCGGCCCCGGGAACTGGACGTAGATACCCTCGTCGAGGGACGGATCCACCTCGCGGGCGATGCCTCGCAGTCGTGTCGCGTAGAGGTCGGTGAGGTCGACGAACGTGGCCCCCTCGATCGGCGACGTCGCTGTGAGGTTGATGTGGTCGCTGATCAGGACCGGCTTGCCGGGCGACCACTCCTCCCGCAGCCCGCCGCACCCGTTGGTGAGCACGATCGTCCGGCATCCGGCGGCCGCCGCGGTCCGCACCCCGTGGACGACGGCCCGCACGCCCTTGCCCTCGTAAAGGTGGGTGCGAGCACCGATGAACAGCGCACGCTTGCCCGTCGCCGCGACGGGCACCGACCGGATCAGTCCGACATGGCCCTCGACCTTCGGTGCTCCGAAGCCGGGGACGTCCGTCTGGGGAATCTCCGTCGCCACCCCGCCGAGGTGGTCGATGGCGCCGGCCCAGCCCGAGCCGAGGACGAGCGCGATGTCATGGCGCTCGATGCCAGTGCGTTCTGCGATGACGGCGGCGGCCGCCGCGGCGGCTTCGAACGGATCGGTCACGGGCCGACGATACCGTCGCGCTTTGCGCGGGCGCGCCGTTTGCCCTCATGCATGGCCTGGACGCGGGCTACGGGGATGGTGTGCCCCTCTTCGATCAGGTCTGCCGGGATCGTCTGCGGTTCCGTCTGCGCGTCCAGCCACG
>JASLBX010000372.1 GCA_030146385.1 Jiangellaceae bacterium
CCGTACCAGGCGCGTGCGCCTGGTACGGCACCGACAGGCATGCTGAACGTAATCGACCGGTTAACCGCCGAGCCAGCCTTCAGGATTGACGAAGTCGCCGCCGATTAGCACCTCGAAGTGAAGGTGCGGGCCCGTCGCATAGCCCGTCGAGCCGATATTGCCGACGGCCTGCCCAGCGCTGATCTTCTGGCCGTTGCTGACGCTGGCGCTGGACAGGTGGGCGTACCTGGTCTCGGTCCCATTACCGTGGCTGATCGTCACCATGTTTCCGTACGCGCCGTCGTAGCTGACAGACGTGACCGTGCCCGCGGCAGCGGCGTATGCCTTGCCGTCGCCATACGCGTAATCCGTTCCCGAGTGCAGTTTGTACACCCCGGTGATCGGGTGGCTGCGCATACCGTAGCCGCTCGTGATCGAGCCGGTTCCAGGACGGGCCCGTCCTGATACGTCCGCGGATCGCGAAGCATTGCCGGCAGCCGAACTCCGTCCCGCGACAGCGCGCTCAGCGGCTTCCTTCTTCTTCTTCGCCTGCGCGGCCTTCTTGCGAGCCTTCTTCTCCGCTGACTTCGCCTTGGTGGCGGCCTTCTTGGCCTTCTTGACCGCTCTGGCGTCCTTGGCCTCCTGCTTGGTGGCCTTCTTCTCGGCCTTGGTCGCCTTCCTCACGGCCGCCTCGGCCGCCTCAAGTCCGGCGGTGGCTTCGACCCACTCGACCGACGCCGCACGGTGGGCAGCCGCTGCATCCATCTTCCGCCGCCTCAGCACCTGCTCGCGCGTTTGAGCCGCCGCGAACTGCTGGTCCGCCTCCGCGGCCTCCTGACTGACCACTTCGCCGAGCGGCTCCACCAGGCCCATGACCGGGCCGAGCACTCCAGTGAGCCCTGCCTTGACGGCGCCGGCCGCGGCGGCAAGAACTGGCTGCTCAGAGCTACCTGCCGCGACATCGGCCGCGCTGGCCACAGCTTCGATCAGACCACCATCAGGCTCGAGTTCCTTAGCTTGCTCGAACGCTACGTCGACGTCGACGCTGACCTCTTCGACCGCTTTGCGCGCACGCTCCAGGTTGGCCTTGGACTTGATGACGAGGGCATCGGCGTCGGCAAGCCGCTCGCTGGCCTCTTTGCTGGCGGCCGTCGCGGATTCCATTTCCTTGGCCGATCTCTTGGCCGCCTTGTTCGCCTTCTCCAGTGCACGAGTCGCCTGCTTGGTTGCATCGACCGCCTCGTTGAAATCACGTGTCGCGGCTCCGGCGGAGCCGGCGACGCCGAACGTCAAGGTGCTTGCAAGGACCGCCGATAGTGCAGCGGTGACAACTCGGGACTTGCCGGGAACCATGAACATCCGAACTGTAGGGAACAGGGGACGGCGCGCCGGAGCGCGCAAGCGCCCAGCGCCGGAGCGTGGGCACCCACTAGCAGCCCCGCAGGGCTACCAGTGCCAGACGCTTAACGGAGCAAGTACTTTCGGGCGTTCCGGACAGTTCGGTGAGATGGCCCACGTCTAAACGCGTTGGTCATGTGATCTGAGTCACACCTAGTCGATATATGCGGCGACCCGCGACTGCAGTACCGGCAGGCTGATCGACGCCGCACCGAGCACCACATCATGGAAGTCCTTGACGTTGAAGCGGTCGCCGAGCGCGGCCCGCGCCTGCTCTCGCAACCGAAAGATCTCACGCTGCCCGACCTTGTACGCGAGCGCCTGAGCGGGCATCCCGATGTAGCGATCGACCTCCACGGTGATGGTGTCAATGTCCAGCGGCGTGTGCTCGACCATGAAGTCGATGGCCTGCTGCCGCGACCACCCCATGGCATGCAGCCCCGTGTCGACGACCAGGCGACAGGCCCGCCACACATCCGAGGAGAGCATCCCCAATCGATCGAGGTCATCCTCATAGAGCCCCATGTCGTCCGCCAGCCGCTCGGTGTAGAGGGCCCAGCCCTCCACGAACGCGGTGTGGCTCCACGACAACCGCCGGAACGAGGGCAGATCGGCCCGTTCGCTGGCGATGGCCAATTGCAAGTGGTGCCCCGGTATCGCTTCGTGGAATGCGATCGATGCGGTGGAGTAGCGGCCCCGCTCGCCCGGCTCGTGCAGGTTGACGTGGTACCTGCCCGGCCGACTGCCATCGGGTGTCGGAGGCGTGTAGTAGGCAGGGGGTACGTCCGCCGCCAAGAAGTCTGGCACCGGGACAAGCTCGCACGGAGCCTGCGGGAGTATGCCGAACCAGCCGCCGATCGCCGCGGTTGCGGCGTCGAGGCAGCGCTGGGCGTGGGCGACAATCTCCTCGCCGCTGCCGTACCTGAGGCTCTGGTCGGTCAGCAATCGATCGAAGACCTCGCGCACGTTCGACGTGCCGAATACCCGCTCGCCGACCTCGGCGAATTCGGCGCGGATCTTGACGCTCGCCTCCTCGAGGCCGATCTGGTGCAATTCCTCTGCCGTCAGCGGCAGCCCCGTGTGATGCTCGATGAGCGCCTGGTAAAGCTCGGCTCCGTCGGCGATGTGGCACAGCCCGGGCCGGTCGTCGGGACGCGACGCCGGCAGCAACTCGGTCTCGAACACGGTGCGGTAACGCTCGAAGGCGGGCCGCAACTGGTCGCGTACGGCGTCGGACAGCTCATACCGCCACGCCTCCGTGCCTTCCCAGCTGTCCGGCCCGGCGAGGCTGACGAAGGGATCGGCGTCCAGCGACGTCTCGAGGTACTTGGTGACCTGGTTGAGCGACCGGGTGATATTGATCTTGGCTGGCGTGCGACCGGCGGCCAGACCCTCGCGGTAGCGCTGAGCGGCCTGATCGAGCATGCGCGCCAGCTCACCGATTCGAGTCACGGCCATCCGGGCATGCTCGGGCTCCGGCGCCCGCAACTGGCCCGCCATGATCAGCAATCCGGCATGCACGCCCTGCATCTGATCGGACTCCAGCTCCACCCGGCGCAGGTCGATGCCGCGAATGAGGTCGTCCAGCTCGTTGATCAGCAGGTCGCGGGTCACCACAGCCGTCTCGCCCAGCCCGTCGGCGGATATCGCGGCGGCGCGCTCGCGAATCTCCTGCCACCGGCTGCGCAACCGCTGCTCAGCCTCGGCGGACACGTCGTCGGCTCGGTCGTCGAAGCGGTGGTCGCCCAGGTAGGAGGCAAACAGCGGGCTTGCCTCGAGCTTGGCGTCCCAGTACTCCTCTGCGATGGCCTGCACCTGTTCAGCTGTCATGAGAGCACATCTTGCCTCACGGCAGTGACGCGCTCCGACCGCATATTCGGTCGAGCTCAGATACTGCATATTGCGACAATCGACGGGTGTTGCGGTCCCGCGTCGAGATTCACCGAGCGACCCTTGCCGACCTGCCGGAGGTGCGCGCCGTCCGGCTGCGAGCGCTGAAGGACGCACCGTACGCGTTCGCTTCGACTTACGAGCGCGAAGCCGCCTTCGACGACGCCGACTGGGAGCGAAGGCTCACCAGCGGAAGCGCCACCTTCCTGGCCCGGACGGACGGCGTGGCGGTCGGGATCTGCAGCGGCTTGCCGCCCAGTGACGGCGCCGCCGAATTGGTCGCGATGTGGGTCGAGCCTGCGGTTCGCGGGTCGGGCGCCGCGGCGGATCTTGTCGACGCTGTCCTCGGATGGGCCGCGGAGCAGGCGGCAGATCGCCTCCATCTGTGGGTCACGGGCACCAACGAGCCGGCCATGCGGTTCTACCAGCGCATCGGCTTCATCCTCACCGAAGAGCGGCAACCCCTGCCGTCCGATCCTGCGGTTCAGGAGTTCGGCATGGTGCGTCCCGTCGGCCCAAGCTGATCCGGGCCGAGGGCGGCCGCGCCGCCGTTCGATGTGACAGCCCCACGGCGATCGGGTAGGACGGTGAGCATGAGTGATTCGTTCGCCGAACCCGCGCTCGACCTGTCTGGGGGCGTCAGCCTGCCCCTCCTCGGTATCGGCACCTGGCGACTGTCCGGTGAATCCGCCACCCAGGGGATCGGTTGGGCGCTCGAGGCCGGCTACCGGCACATTGACACCGCCACCGCTTACGGGAACGAAGCCGAGGTGGGCAAGGCGGTGCGCGCCAGCGGAGTGCCCCGTGAGGACGTCATCATCACGACCAAGCTCCCGCCGGGCAATGCCGGTCGCGAGCGGCAGACCCTGGACGAGAGCCTGGCCGCGCTCGGCACCGATCACGTCGATCTGTGGCTCATCCACTGGCCACCGAACGGTCAGCCAGGCGTGAGCACATGGGAGCAGTTCGTCGCCGCTCACGAGGAAGGGCTCGCCCGAGCCATCGGCGTCAGCAACTACTCGCTCGGCCAGATCGACACGCTGACCGAAGCCACCGGTGTCACCCCTGCGGTCAACCAGATCAAGTGGAGCCCGCTGCTGTACGACGCCGACCTGCTCGCCGGGCACATGGAACGCGGCGTCGCGGTCGAGGGTTACAGCCCGTTCAGGGCAGGGACGCTCAACCACCCGGCGCTGATCGAGATCGCCGCCCGGCATGGCAAGGAGCCGGCCCAGGTGGTCGTCCGATGGCACATCCAGCACGAGGTCGTGGTCATCCCGAAGTCGGCCCGGCAGGACCGGGTGGTCAGCAATGCGGACGTGTTCGACTTCGACCTGTCGGCGGAGGAGATGCGGACGATCGACCGGCTTGCGCGATAGCTCACCCAGGGTCGATTGGCGGCGATCTGAGCCCTCAGCGCATCAGCAGCGCGATGCCGGCTGCGGCGGCAGCCCAGAGAAGACTGGCAAAGGTGCCGATGATGAATCGTTCGGGTGCGCCCGGCGCCTTCAGTTCCGCGTACCGTCCCAGCCCCTTGATGGCGACGACAACGGCGATGCCCCCGGGCTCGCCGATCAGGAGGCTTACCGCGACGGCTGCACGCTCGAAGGCCCCGATCCACAACCCGCCACGCAGTCTGGTCGCAGGTTCGCCTGGCTCAAGGGTCTCGGCCGGATAGCTGACGTTCGGAACGCCGGAATGCTCGGCGCCACGCAAGACCGCCGTCGCGACGGGACCGCCGCCTAACACAGCGATCACGACGGCGAGGACGACGGCGTAGTCCTCGCCGCCGTCTGCAGTGTTCGCCAGGACCGCGACGACGGCCAGCCCCAGAGCTGGAACGCCGGCAACCGCCCACCACGGCATCGCGTCGAGCCCGCGCGAGACGCGTGGCAACCACATCACCACACAGCCCATGGCCAGCACCGCCAGTGTTGCCAGGGTGACCGCCGTCATGAGTCGGCCGTGTCGAGGAGCCGGGCGGCCAGCGGCTCGACCCGCTGCTGCTCATGCCACAGCGCGGCGTGCAGGCGTTGGCTCACCGCCTGCGGGCTGACACCCAGCCGCTTAGCCGCCTTCTGCTGTGTGATGCCGGTTGCCATCAGGTCGGCCACCTCCCAGCCGTGCCGGCTCCGTCGCTGGATGATCGCGGCCAACAGTGCCAGCAATGCCTCGGCATCGCCAGAGGTCCGGGCGTCCGGGCCGGAGACGGCGACGTGGCGCGGACTGGACTTGGCGCGGGCGACGGCGTCGCGGGCATGTACGAAAGCAGGGCCGGCCGCTGCCCGGACACTCTCCGGAATCGGTTCGCGGACGGTCCCCAGGCCTAACCCGACGCTCCACGAACCGTCCCGCACCAAGGCGAGAGCCGCCGCCACCGCGTGACCCGAGTCGGAGAGCAGGCCCTGTGCCTCGTCACCCGCGGTTCGCTCGAACGGCCGGACGACGGCGTCGGCCGGCAGGAGCGCGGCAAGGTCGTCGAGCAGGCCGTCGATCAGGTCGCGGCCGCGTTGGCTGCCGCGCTGGTCGATCGTTATGACGATCACAATGCCACGCCCTTGGGACGCACAGGTAAAGGCTATAACCTTGTCTGACAGAAGTAAAGGAGAGAGCCTTTCGCCTCCGAGATCGCGCTCTTTTCCCCACTTTGCCGGGCTGGGCCGCCCACCAGGCCCGTCGGCGCCGTACCACCCGCGGGCGCCTGGTACGGCACCCGGAGGCATGCTGAACGTGATCGACCGTCAGCTGTCGGGGTTGGGCGTCGACGATCGCCGGCGGCGACTCCGTATGTAGGCGTAGGCACCGACGGCGACCACACCGGCTCCGACCAGGATGACCGGAACCCACGGGAAGTCATCGTCGGGGGTGGGAGCCTCCTCACCGGGCGTGATCTCCGGTGCTTGGACCTCCTGCCCGCTCAGGGTCGCGGCGAGCCCGTTCGCCGCGCCGATCGCTCCGCCGGCCCAGTCGTTCTCGCTCAGCGGCGGCTCGATTGCGACGGACTCGATCTCGCGCAACTGCTCGTCGGTCAACGGGTATTCCTCGTCGACGGTCAGCTCGTAGTCGGGCTCAGCCGTGGCCACGGCGAGCAACGCGTCATTGATGCCGAACTGGCTCTGCTCCGCGGTGGTGTCCGCCCACTCCTCGCCCGTCATCCCCGACAAGTTGTCGACGTAGACCACGTACAGGTCGAGGCGGTGGTCCTCAAACAGCCGGTCGATCGCGGCTTCGACTTCGTCCCGGCGATCGCCGAGAGCATCCACCCGGTCGGTAATGCGCTCCTCTATCGTGAACGGCTCGTCGGCGCCGGCGGGCACTGGCGTCGCCAGCAGCAGGAAGGCGACCATGGCAGCGCCCATGCCACCGGCCACACCGGTCCGCATGCTGCGTCCTCCCCCGTGAGTTTCTACAGCACTGTCGATCACCAGCGAGCGTAAGACGGCCGAACCTGCGTCGGCTACCGGAACGGCGAACACGTACGCTCCGTTCGCATGGGCCCTTCCTCCCTGCCAAACCGGACTGACGTCGCCGTCATCGGCGCCGGCCACAACGGACTGGTCGCCGCGACGGTGCTGGCCCGAGCCGGCCTCGATGTCGTGGTCCTCGAGCGATCCGGTGTCATCGGCGGGGCCACCCGGACCGAAGCGTGCTTCCCGGCCGTGCCGGGTCTACGCCACTCGACAGGGGCTTATCTCCTCGGCCTGATGCCGCCGGAGGTTCTCGAACTGGCGGGCGGGACGGTGCGCCCGCTCCGCCGCGACCCCCACTACGTGCTGCCCACACTCGACGGCCCACACCTGTGGTTCGGCAGCGATCGCGCCGCCACCCGCACCCAGATGGAGGCGATGTTTTCCACTGCCGACGTCCGCGCCGACGACGCGCTGCAGGCCGAGCTCGCCGCGCTTCGCGAGGATCTCGCGCCAGCGTGGCTGGCCGAACCGCTCTCGGTCGAGGACACCGCCGAGCGGTACGTACGTCCGTCCCTGCGCTCCGAATTTGTCGACCTGGTCCGCGGGTCCGTCGTCGACTACCTGGAGCGCTTCGAGTTCTCCTCCGAGCTGTTGATGGCGATGTACGTGGTGACCGACGGACTGTCCGGCCTCACCGCCGGGCCCGACACCCCCGGCACCGGCCACAACTTCCTCGTCCACAACATGTGCCGGCTCCCAGGCGCCGACGGCACCTGGATGGTCGCCGAAGGGGGCATGGGCGCGGTCTCGGAAGCACTCGCCGACGCCGCCCGCAAGGGAGGCGCGGTCATCGCGACCGGCGCCGAGGTCGCGTCGCTGACCGTCGACGGCGGGACGGCGAGCGGCGTAGTACTTGCGGACGGACGCTCGATCGCGGCCAAGGCAGTCCTCGCCGCGTGCGACCCGTGGCGGACGGCCGCCATCGCGGGCGAGAACGCGCCCGATTCGCTCACGTCCAGGCTGGAGGCAGTCCGCCGTCCCGGGACCACGATGAAGATCAACCTGGCGCTGCGCGACATGCCGACGCTCGCCTGCCTGCCGCCCGACGCGCCGAACCCCTGGGGAGCCACGGTCCACCTCCTGCCGGACGCCACCGGCCGCCCGCTCGACGCGCTGCGCGCCATGTGGGACGACGTCCAGTCCGGACGGCTGCCGGAGTTCCCGACCATGGAGTGGTACGTCCACACCACCATCGATCCGTCTCTGCAGGACGCCGCCGGACACCACTCGTCCGCGCTGTTCGTCCAGTCGGTGCCGTCCGAGCCGGCCGGAACGACCTGGGAGAACGCGCTCGATCCCTACACCGACCACCTGATGTCGATCGTCGACAAGTTCGCTCCAGGGACGTCCGGCCTGGTCGCCGACCGGCTGGTACTGCCGCCTCCAGGCATCGAGGAGCGCTTCGGCATGACCGGCGGGCACATCCACCACGTCGACAACGCGGTGGCCTTCGCCGACCGGGTCCCGTATGCGACCGGGCTGCCCGGTCTGTACGCCGGAAGCGCCGGTTGCCACCCCGCAGGTTCGGTGATCGGGGCGGCCGGCTGGAACAGCGCTCACCGCGTGCTTTCTGACCTCGGGCTGTGAGCCAGGCCATCGCGCCCAGCCTGCGCGGAACCGGCTTCGTTGACTAGCCTGTACAGCAGCACGCGCTGACTCATGACGCACCGGAAGTAGGCGAACGCCAAGGTGGCCCCGCAGACCGGCCCGCAGACGGGATTTGGACCCAACGAATGGCTAGTCGAGGAGCTCTACCAGAGCTGGCTCGAGGACCCGAGGACGGTAGACGCCGCATGGTCGGAGTTCTTCCGCGACTACGCCGAGCGCGAGTCCGCCCAAAATTCTGCATCCACGTCTAAAACGTCCACCAGGGAGACCGCTGTGACCACGACGTCGAAGCAGGCGGCCGCCGGATCGACTCCCTCTGCCCCAGCCTCCGCCGCATCGACACCGGCGCCTGCAAAGCAGCCGGCCGAGGAGGCTGAAGCAGCGGAGCCGGAGCCAACCCGGCCGCAGCAGCCGGCCGCCACCAGAAAGCCCACCGCTGAGGCAAAGGAAGCACCAGACAAGCCGGCCGCGTCCGCGGCAAAGGCCGCCACGCCCGACAACTCGCTGCCGGCGACGAAGCCGCCCGCAGTCGGCGACGCCACGGCCAGCGACCAGGAAAAGCTCCGCGGGGCGGCCGCGCGGGTGGTCACCAACATGGAGACCAGCCTCCAGGTGCCGACGGCCACCAGCGTGCGCGCTGTGGCGGCCAAGCTACTGATCGACAACCGCATCGTCATCAACAACCACCTCAAGCGCGGCCGCGGCGGCAAGGTGTCGTTCACGCACATCATCGGCTTCGCCCTCGTCCGGGCACTGCGTGCGCTGCCGGAGATGAACGTCGGCTTCGACGT
>JASLBX010000055.1 GCA_030146385.1 Jiangellaceae bacterium
TGAGCGCCTCTGTGCCACCAGCGAACTGAACGACCGGCCCCTTCCAGCCCTGCGGATCGCCAAGGAAGAACTGCGCCACGTTGGCCTCACGCTCGAGAGCAGCCGCGATGGGGTCGGCCTGGTCGACGTGGGCACCAATTCGCAATGTCGCCATGGACGCCACCCTACGAGCGCCCACTGACACGCGGGCCTTGCGCCCCGACCTCCGGCCTTGACCCGTGATCGTCGGCATGTTCCGGCTGCATTACACGCAAACTGCCGGTGATCAGCGGATCTCGGTCGCGGATTGGAGTGGCTCGAGCCATCGCTGCTACCCTTGTCCGTCGGCCCGGGCCTGATGCGGTACCTCCGTGCTCCGCCGGGCCGGTTGGACGCACAGCCCTCCTGCCACGGAGAGACCGTGGCCGCGAAGCCCACAGGAGGTGATCGGCACGATGCGTCAGTACGAGGTCATGGTGATCTTGAGCCCGGAGCTCGAGGAGCGGACCGTATCCCCGACTCTCGACCAGTTCCTCGGCGTGATCCGCGATTCCGGCGGTTCGGTCGAGAAGGTCGATGTCTGGGGTCGGCGTAAGCTCGCCTACGAAATCAACAAGAAAGGCGAGGGTATCTACGCGGTGCTCGACCTGAAGTGCGAGCCGGCCGCGGTCGCGGAGCTCGACCGGCAGCTCGGGCTCAACGAGAGCATCCTGCGCACCAAGGTCGTCCGCCCGGACGCCCACTGACACGAACGGCCACCCACCCCTGCGGAGGGACCATCCATGGCAGGCGAGACCATCATCACTCTCGTTGGCAACCTGACCGACGACCCTGAGCTTCGGTTCACCCCGAGCGGTGCACCGGTGGCCAACTTCCGGGTCGCGTCCACGCCACGTACGTTCGACCGGCAGACCGGCGAGTGGAAGGACGGCGACCCGCTGTTCATGTCCTGCGCGGTCTGGCGGCAGGCGGCTGAGAACGCCGCCGAGTCGTTGCAGCGCGGCATGCGCGTCATCGTCACCGGCCGGCTCAAGCAGCGGACGTACGAGACGCGTGACGGCCAGCAGCGGACGGTCGTTGAGCTGGACGTCGACGAGATCGGTCCAAGCCTGAGGTACGCGACCGCGAAGGTCACCCGGACCCAGCGCTCCGGCGGCGGGTTCGGCGGTGGAGCGCCGTCCGCCCCCGCAGGTGGCGACCCCTGGAGCAGCGCTCCTGCCGGTCAGCCCGCCGCGGGCGGTGGCCAGGCTGGCGGCGGCCCAGCCGACAGCGGTCAGGCCGACCCCTGGGCCGGTGGCGCTGCTGCCGACGAGCCGCCGTTCTAACCCAAATCAACCATCCCGGTCGCGAAACCGCACAGGACCGACCGGGCTCCAGTTTGAAGTTCTAAGAGGAGCACCACGATGGCAAAGCCCCCTGTGCGCAAGCCGAAGAAGAAGGTTTGCGCGTTCTGCAAGGACGAAGTCAAGTACGTCGACTACAAGGACACCGCGCTGCTGCGCAAGTACATCTCGGACCGCGGCAAGATCCGCGCGCGGCGCGTCACCGGCTGCTGCACGCGGCACCAGCGCGACGTCGCCACTGCGATCAAGAACGCGCGCGAAGTCGCCCTGCTGCCGTACACCTCGACGGCGCGCTGAGGAGGGACGCAACCATGAAGCTCATCCTCACCCAGGAGGTACCCGGCCTTGGCTCGCCGGGCGAGGCTGTGGAGGTCAAGGACGGCTACGGCCGTAACTACCTGATCCCGCGTGGTTTCGCGATCGCGTGGACCAAGGGCGGCCAGAAGCAGATCGACGCGATCCAGCGGGCTCGGTCCACACGCGAGATCGCCGACATGGACACGGCTCGTGAGATCAAGACCAAGCTCGAGGCGACGTCGGTGAGTCTGACGGCCAAGGCCGGCGAGTCCGGCCGGCTCTTCGGCGCGGTCACACCCGCCGACGTCGTCGAGGCGATCAGCAAGGCCGGCGGCCCCGCGGTCGACAAGCGGCGGATCGAGGTGGGTAACCCGATCAAGACGGTCGGGCAGCACACCGTCACCGTTCGGCTGCACCCCGAGGTAGCAGCCAACGTCCAACTGGACGTCGTCGCCGCCTGAGCGGGCTCCCCGCCGCCGACTTTCCGAGTTGTCCGGCCGGACAACTCGTTGGCCTGCGCGGACCTTACCCACGGCCCGGACAAGTCACGCTGCTCGCGACTTGTCCGGCGTCGGTTGGGCGACTTGCCCGACCGGACAACTCGCAGGGGGTCAGGACGGGCCGCGGCGAAAGATCGTAACCAGTACCCGCAGCCCGAGTACCGAACTGACGACCAACAGGTTGTATCCGAATAGCGCGTACAGGCTGATCGAATCGGTCACCTTCGGACCGCCGCTGGTTCCCAGCAGCAAGACCGCCATGATGCCCACCGCCGCTGCCAGGAACGCCAACAGCACCTTGTGCAGCAGGTCGGTGACGACCTCACGGTCGCGCTCGTCAGCGAACAGCCGGACGTTCACCCCCAGCCGGCCGTGCTCAGCGGCGCTGGCGACCCGTTCGATCCGACGCGGCAGACGGCGCAGGATCGGCACCAAAGCGATCAACTCTTGGGTAGCGGCGTGCCGCAGTGACGCAGGCTCGAGCTGCTCGGTGACATGGGTGGCGCTGAGCGCCCGCGCCTCACCGACGAAGTCGAATCCGGGCGCCAGATGATCGAGCGTCCCCTCGGCGGTGCCGAGCGCCCGCAGGACGGCGGCGAGCTCGGGCGGGATCGACAGCCCATGGTCGGCCACGATGCGGAACAGGTCACCGAACATCCGGACGGTTGAGCCGGCCGCAGAGTCGATGTGACGAGCCAGGAACCGGCCCAGGTCGCGCTCGAGCGCCTGCTCGTCAACAGTGTCGGGACGCGGAACCAGCTCCAATAATGCGTCGGCTGTCCCGAGCGGATCGCCGCGATCGACCGACATGAGCAACCGCTGGAACGCTTCACGCAGTCCGCCGTCCAGCCGTCCGACGGAGCCGAAGTCAAGCAGGCCCAGGCGGCCGTCGTTCAGGACCAGGACGTTGCCGGCATGCGGGTCGGCGTGGAACACACCGTCGATAAGGATCTGTCGGAGCAGGAAGTCCAGGAGTGCACGGGCGAGCGCTGCCCGATCCGTGGCCATCTCGCGCAACAGCGGCTCGGCCACGTTCACCGGCGTCCCGTGCAGGCGTTCCATCACGAGAACCCGCTCGGTGCACAGGGCGGGGTGGACGCTCAGCACGCGGATGTCGCCGTTGCGCCGCGCGGCGGCGGCGCGCCCAACCGTCCGGATGTTCTCGGCCTCGATCCGGTAGTCCAGTTCTTCACGGAGAGCCGCGGCCAGCCCGTCGGCGAGAGAGCGCAGCCCAAGCGTCCGTCCCCAACTGGTCCCGGCTTCCAGCCGAGCGGCAAGCCGCTGTGCGATGTCCAGGTCGCGTTCGACGACTGGACGGATGCCGGGACGCTGCACCTTGACGACCACGTCCGCACCCGAGTGCAGCCGGGCCGCATGCACCTGACCGACCGACGCGGCGGCGAGCGGTTCGCGGTCGAACGAAGCGAAGATTTCGTCCACCCTCCCGCCGAGCTCCGCTTCGAGTACCGCCTGCATATCCGGCCACGGCACCGGCTCGGCGCGGTCTTGCAGCTGGCTGAGCTCGTCGACGACCTCGGGTGGAAGCAGGTCCCGCCGGGTCGACATGATCTGGCCGAGCTTGACAAACGTCACGCCGGCCGCGTTCAGCGTGTTTCGCAGTGCAATCCCGAGGTGCCGGCGTCCACCGGTGTCGTCGAGCGCCCGCCGGCGCGTCTCGCGGACGAACGGCCCTAGGCCGTTGCGCATTCCGATGGCCACGATCTGCCAGTACCGGCGGGCCCGAGCGACCCGGCCGCGGAGGCCGCGTCCCCACACCAACGGTGGCGGCAGGGACCCGAGTGGGACGAACGCCTCGATGAGCACCAGAAAGATCATCGAGGCCAGGATGGTGGTGGCCATCGCGAGCAGAGTGAGGGCGAGCAGCGGCGCGATCTCGTCTGGCCTCGGTTGTCGCTGCGGCAAGTCCCCGAGAACGATGAATGTGATCGGCCCGTTGATCAGCATCGCCACTGCGCCGGCGGTGATCAGCCGGACGAACCCGAGCCGTATACCGAGCAGGCGTTGCGCGATGAGGCCGAAGATGAGGGCGGTGAGGAACCCCAGGCCGATGGCGATCGGCAGTGTGATCAGCTGCATCAGGATCCATCCCCAATCTGCGAGAGCACGCGGCCGACGGCCAGCCTCTCACGATGGCCACCGGGCACGTGATCAGCGGCGCGTGCCCGTGACCAGCCAGGCGTCGCCGCGCTCACGAACGGCGAGGGTGACGAGGCGGCCGAGCGTCCATACTCCAATGACCAGCCACAGCGCGACGAGCCCCGACTGCTTCGACAGACCCAGCGCCAGCACTGCCCACGCCGCTGGCAGGAATACCGCGACACTCGCTGCCGAGGCCCAGGCCAGATACCGGCCGTCCCCGGCGCCGATCAGAACGCCGTCCAGGACGAACACCCATCCGGCTATCGGCTGCAGTGCAGCGGCCACGATCAGGGCGCCGACCACGAGCGTCCGCACCTCGACATCGGTGGTGAACAGCCGCGCGTACACCGATCCGCCCGCGAGCAAGAGCAGGCCGAGGACGCTGCCCGCAAAGACACCCCACTGGACCATCCGGCGCGTGACGGAGCGGACAGCGTCGACGTCGCTGGCGCCGAGAGCCCGGCCGACCAGCGCCTGCGCCGCGATGGCGACGGCGTCCAGGACGAGGGCGAGCAGTAGCCAGGTGTTGAATACGATCTGATGAGCGGCGAGCGGAGCCGTGCCGAGGGACGTTGCGACGAGTGTGGTGACGATGAACGCGACCCGCATGGCAAGTGTCCTGATCAGCAGCGGCACACCAGCGCCGAACGAGCGGCGGACGCCGGGCCAATCCGGTCGCATTGAGGCTCCGTGGAGGCGGGCACCGCGCCGGACGATGGTAAGGAACACCGCCGCCATCGCGGTCTGAACTGCGACGGTGCCGATGGCCGATCCCGCGATACCGAGGCCGGCGACGTGGACCAGGACGAGATTCAGCGGGACGTTGATGGCCGCACCGGTGGCGGCGACCGCCAGCGGGGTCCGGGTGTCTTGCAGCCCTCGAAGAATGCCGGTGGCGGCGAGGACGAGCAACATCGCCGGGATGCCGAGCAGGCTGATCCGCAGGTACGTCTCCGCGTGTGCCGCCACCTCTGGCGTGGGGCCGAACAACGACACGATCCACGAGGTGAGTGGCAGGCCCAGGACCAGCGTCCCAACCCCGATCAGGGCGGCGAGCCAGCAGCCGTCAATGCCCTGGCGCAGCGCGCCGCGCATGTCTCCGGCGCCGAGCATGCGGGCCACAGCCGCTGTTGTGCCGTAGGCGAGGAAGATCGAAAGGTTGACGAACGTCGCAAGGACGGTGGCCGCGATGCCCAGGCCGGCGAGTTCAGGTGTGCCGAGGCGGCCGACGATCGCGGTGTCTGCCAGCAGGAACAGCGGTTCGGCGACGAGGGCGCCGAGAGCGGGGAGGGCGAGCCGAAAAATTTCGCGATCGGCGTCGTGCTTTCGCAGAGCCGCGGCTCGGAACAACTGCATGGCAGCACCGACAGTAAGAGTGGCACCTGACATGCGGCGGCGCCGTCTCGCATCGTGAGATGGACCCATAAGGATTCCAATCCACAGGGCGTGGATGCATGTCGTGGCAGTTCGCGCACCGCTGCCTGGGCAGGGGCGGTCCAGGTGTTCACCGGTTGTCCCCAACGTTGTCCACAACCTGGGGATTGCTTTCCACCGGTGTACGGAACCGCGTCCACAAGCCTGTTGATGGCTTGCTTGGGAGTGGGTGCCATTCGCCGTATGTTCGCGGGGAAAGGGGGACGGCACGCATGTGGCAACGGGTGTCAGTGGCTCCTGCTAGAACGAATGTATGAAACGGCCGGGCGACGACAACCGGGGATGATCTTAAACCATGAGCGTGACCGAGTTGCCAAACCGGAGCGACGATCAGGCTCCGCCGCAGGGCTACGATCGCACCCCGCCGCAGGATATAGCGGCTGAGCAGGCCGTTCTTGGCGGGATGCTGCTGTCCAAGGACGCGATTGCCGACGTCGTCGAGGTATTGCGCGGCCACGACTTCTACCGGCCCGCGCACGAGACCATCTATGAGGCCATCCTCGACCTGTACGGCAAGGGCGAGCCGGCTGATCCGCTCACCGTTGCCGACCAGCTGCAGAAGAACAACGAGCTGGGCCGGGTCGGCGGTGCGCCATATCTCCACACCCTGGTCAACTACGTCCCGACTGCTGCCAACGCCGGCTTCTACGCCGACATCGTTCGCGAGCGGGCCATCTTGCGACGGCTGGTCGAGGCCGGCACCCGCATCGTCCAGATGGGCTACAGCGGTGACGGCGAGGCCGACGACATCGTCGACGCCGCCCAGGTCGAGGTCTACAACGTCACCGATCGGCGGGCATCCGAGGACTACCTGCCGCTCTCGGAGATCATGGAAGGGACGCTCGACGAGATCGAGGCGATCGGTTCGCGCGGTGGCCAGATGGTCGGCGTGCCTACCGGGTTCGTCGACCTGGACGCACTGACCAACGGCCTGCACCCCGGCCAGATGATCGTCATTGCAGCCCGACCGGCCGTGGGCAAATCGACCATAGGATTAGATCTCGCCCGAGCCGGAGCAATTCGGCATCAATTGGCCACGGTGATCTTCTCGCTGGAGATGAGCCGCAACGAGATCACCATGAGGCTGCTCTCGGCCGAGGCCCGGGTGCCCTTGCATCACATGCGCGCCGGACAGATGACCGACGACGACTGGAACCGCATCGCACGCCGCACGGGCGAGGTGTCCAGCGCTCCCCTGTTCATCGACGATTCGCCCAACATGACGATGATGGAGATTCGGGCGAAGTGTCGCCGGCTCAAGCAGCGGCACGACCTCAAGTTGGTCATCGTCGACTACCTCCAGCTGATGAGTAGCGGCAAGCGCGTCGAGAGCCGCCAACAAGAGGTCGCGGAGTTCTCGCGTGCGCTAAAGCTGCTGGCCAAGGAACTCGAGGTCCCGGTCGTCGCCATCAGCCAGCTCAACCGTGGCCCTGAACAGCGGCAAGACAAGAAGCCGATGCTCTCCGATTTGCGTGAGTCAGGATGCCTAGCGGCATCTACACGTGTGATGCGGGCCGACGACGGTAGTGAGGTGACGCTGGGCGAACTGCTCGCGTCCGGCGAACGCGACATCCCGGTCTGGGCCCTTGACGAGAGTCTGAGATATGTGCCGCGAACCATGACGCACGTGTTCCCAAGTGGGTGCAAGCCGGTATACCGCCTGCATCTCGCATCGGGAAAGCAGATCGAGGCGACGGCAAACCATCCTTTCCTCATGTATGAAGGCTGGAAATCGCTAGAGGATCTCGAGACGGGCAGTCGTATAGCCACGCCGCGTCACGTGCCTGCGCCACTGGTTCAAGTGCCCTGGGCGGGGCCGGAGGTCGTTCTACTTGCTCATCTGATTGGGGATGGTTCGTTCGTGCGTCGACAGCCCGTCAGATATGCGTCCGTTGACGAGTCCAATCTCGCGGTCGTCGCGGAGGCGGCCAAGCACTTTGGTGTCACGGCGGTACGGGATGATTA
The DNA here is from genome assembly GCA_030146385.1 of Jiangellaceae bacterium. Classification (GTDB taxonomy): domain Bacteria; phylum Actinomycetota; class Actinomycetes; order Jiangellales; family Jiangellaceae; genus JASLBX01. Next base: position 7,679 of record JASLBX010000055.1, read on the forward strand.
TGCAGCCGCTCGTGTTACTTCGCTCCGGTTGCCGGCTCCATATCACTCGACCCACGGTCGACGAAACCCGATCGCAGCCTGGCTCGACTCACTTGGCCTATTCGGTCTTCGGTCACACGAGAAGTTCGTACCTCGAGGAGTGTTCTCGCTACCCAAGGAGCAGATCGCGTTATTCCTGCGTCACTTGTGGGCAACTGATGGCTCGGTCACGATCAATCGGAAGGGCACTGGTGGCCGGATTTACTACGCGTCGACGAGCAGGCGGCTGCTCGAGGATGTCGCTGCACTGTTGTTGCGCTTCCGAATTTCCGGACGCGTGCGCACGGTAAGCACCAGACGCACTGTTCGACCGCAGTACACGCTGGATATCTCCGGTCGTGACGAGCAACTGAGGTTCCTGCGCGAGATCGGATGCCATGGGGAGCGATCAGGGGCGTGTGCCGATCTGCTCGCTGTGCTGGAGTCGATCAAGTCGAACACTAACGTCGACACAGTTCCTGGCGAGGTATGGCAAGACGTGCGTGCAGCTCTGGTGAAGCGCGAGATGGCACATCGCGAGTTTGCGGCTGCGATGAACACACAGTTCTGCGGCAGTGCGCTCTGGAAGCATGCGCCCAGCCGGGAACGGCTGGCGCGTGTCGCGGCCATCCTCGAAAACGCCGATCTTGAGATGTATGCGACCAACGACATCATCTGGGATTCGGTCGTCAAGATTGAGCCGCTCGGCGAGCAGGAAGTCTACGACGCGACCGTTCTCGGGCTGCACAACTTTGTCGCCAATGGAATCGCGGTACACAACTCCATCGAGCAGGACGCGGACATGGTGATTCTTCTCCACCGCGAGGACGCCTATGAGAAGGAGTCACCGCGAGCGGGAGAGGCCGACTTCATCGTCGCCAAGCATCGCAACGGGCCGACCGCGACAATCACGGTCGCTTTCCAGGGGCACTACAGCCGCTTCGTCGACATGGCCCAGTGATCGGACGCCACCACCACAACCACTGCCGACGGGCTACTACCTCAAGGGTGGCTCTGGCGTGCGTAATGCGACGTTCCGAACTTGCCGCGGACCGGCTGTCCGTGTCATTCCCACCACGGTGGTCGCGATGGTCACGCGCCAGAGTCGCCCGCCCAAGAGTGGGACACACTTGTGCTCGTGGTGGACATGTAGTGGCATGAGCAACCAGTCCCGGGCTCCGGACCGCGATTCGCGTTTTACGTCACTGTTCGAAGCGACGTACGCCGATCTTCTGCGCTTCGCGCAGCGGCGAGTGCATTCTGCTCACGCCGAGGACGTGGTCGCGGAGTCTCTTCTGGTCGCCTGGCGGCGGCTCGATGAGCTGCCGCCGCGGCGGGACGAGGCACGGGCCTGGCTGTTCGGCATCGCCCGCGGAGTCATCCTCAACGCGCACCGCGGAGCGGAACGGCAGCGTGCACTCGCGGCACGACTGGCAGACGTCCCGACAGGCTTCATGGCCGATTTCGACGCGGACCTCGTCGCCCGCCAGATAGATGTCTCGCGCGCGTGGCAACGACTGTCCGACGTGCATCAAGAGGCGCTGGCCCTGGCTGTCCTCGACGGACTCAGCGCTCCACAGGCAGCCGCGGTCCTGGGGGTCTCTCCCGTGGCCTTCCGGCTGCGGCTGAGTCGGGCCCGCCGCGCGCTGCGACTGCAGCTGGACCATCTGCCCCAGTCGTCGTCCACGCCTGGCGGCACCTCCGAAAGGACGCCATCGTCATGACCCGAATCACCGACATGCTCGCCACGCTGCGGACCCTCGACCCCGCCGACCCAAACGTGGACCCGCATAACCCGCGCGCCCGCGCCACGCTGGAGCGCATCCTCACGATCGACCCCGCACAGTATCCAGATCACACTCCGGTGAAGGCCCGGTCGCGCCGTGGCATCCGCTTGGCGGCTGCTACCGCGACGGCCATCACTGCCGGGGCGGCCTTCGTGGTCCTGCCGTCGCTGACGAACGGCGACCGCGCGTTCGCGTCGTGGACCGCCACACCGACCGGCATGTCGGCGCAGGCCGCTGCCGACGCTGCGGCCGCCTGCCGGGACGCCCAGCTGGAAGGTCCCGGCATGGACTACAGCGATGACCTCCGGCTCGCCGATGTAGTCATCGCCGAACGACGGGGCGAGTGGACGCTAGTGACTCTTGCCGGCAGCGACGGCTTTTCCGCCTTGTGCATCACCGATGAGTCAACTCCCCTGTTCCGGGATTGGGTCGGCTCCATCGGCACTCCCGCCAACTACGCCACACCCGATCCGCGCGACGTCGTGGCCACCGATCTGGGTACTGGCATCGTCAATAACGGCGAGCTCTCCGTCGCCGCGGGTTACGTCGGATCCGATGTGACCGGCGTGGTGTACCAGAGCGCCAGCCACGGTGAGGTCGCAGCCACGGTCTCCGGAGGACATTTCGCCCTTTGGCTGCCCGGCGACGAGCTCGAGGACGCCAGTCGCGATGGCGTCGAGGCCCAAGTGACCTACCGCGATGGCATCACCGCCACCCTCCGCCTCGACCTCCAATGAGCGGCCATCAGTCTCGGCCGTGATCCAGGCCACGCAGGCTTCGTTGCCCTCGGCGTCGACGTCCACCCGATCGAGCAGCTTGTCAACGTCGACGTGATCGATGACGGTGTCGGGGTCGATCGCCTCGACGACCCGGCCGGTGACCGCGCCCGCCAGCCGGCTCAGCCGGCCTTTGTTCCTCGGCGACTGGCCGCTGCCCATTCCGGAAGTCATGAATCAATCATGAAGCAGGGACGTTGAGCCCACTCTTACTCGCGCGGCGAGAGCCCGCTCCTAGCCGGGTGCGGGCACTGTGAGGTCCTGGAAGAGCCGGTCGAACACGGCTGTCCGGTCGAACTGCATCGCGTACCGGCTGGCAGCGTGAGCCAGGTCGGCCCGCTCACTGGCGCTCACACCGAGCACAGCGTGGTCGATCGCGGCCGCCAGAGCTGGGACGTCCCCCGCGGGCACGCCGAGCGCGGTATCTCCCACGGCCTCCGGGATGCCGCCTGTGTCTGTGGTGATCACCGGACCGCCCCCGGCGAGCATCTTCTCCACGAGTACGATGCCGAACGTCTCGATGAAGTCGGGCGCCGGCTTGCTCGGCAGTGCGAAGGCTGCGCAGCCGGCCATCAGGGCGGGCTTCTCCTCGTCGCTCACGTCGGTGAGGACGAGCACCCGGTCATCGTCCTGCGTCATCTCCTGGATGTCCGCCAGGGCCGGGCCGTTGCCTGCGATGACAAGCCGGTGCGAGCTGCGGGTGGCGGCCGCTCGATACGCGTTGACCAGATCGTCGACACCCTTCGCCCGGGTCATCCGGGAAAGGAACAGCACGTAGCCGCCGCGGGCCAGGTCCCGGCGCCGCAGCACCTCGTCGACCCACAATGGGTCCGGGCTCAGGAAGGCGGACGCGTCGACGGCCGGGAAGCTGACACCGACCCTCCGTTCGCACTCGCCGGCGAACCGCGTGCCGCAGCGTTCGTCGACCTCGCGCGCCGATGCCACGATCAGCTCACGCGTGTACGCCGACACTGCGACACACTTGTCGTTCGCCAGGTAGGTCGAGAACAGTGCGACCGCGGCACCGAGTTGGCCGCTGCGCAGGCAGGAGCGGACAACGTTGGTGACATCGGATCCCACCGCCTCGGCGACGGTCTGCACGTTGAAGCCGAATCCGGCCGACCGCGCGGCGCTCAGCGCGTCCATGACGATCGTCGTGTGCGGCGTGAGGTACATGGACATGCAGACGGTTGGCACGCCATCACTGAACAGTTCCACCAGCCGTCCGGTGAGGCCTGCTGAGTACCTGCCGTCCGGCACCCGGTAGTCGCCGACCGGCTCCGGCCGCTCGACGGTGATTCCCGGGCTGTACGGCAGCACGGACTCCAGGGGTTTCATCGGCAGCCCGGCCAGCACGTCGATGGGCCAGGTGATCAGGCAGACGTCGTCGAAGCCGCGAGTGAGCGCGACCTCTGCGAGGTTGCGTGCCTCGCTTGCGTGCCCGCAGATCACCGGGTCGGCCCGTACCACGATGATTAGCCGCCGAACTGGTCGGGCGAATTGTTCAATGTCGAGAGGCATGAGGCTCACCGGAATGGGTTCAGCCGCTGACGGCGGCAGCCATTGGGGGTGGTAAAGAACCGGCCCTCCGACGGATCTCGGACGAGCCGGTGCCATTGATGATGACTCGGCTCGGCCGCGATCCGCAAGAGGGCCGGTTGTGATGTGCGCCGCTTATCCGCCGATGAGGTCGCGCACCGGTTCGATCGCGAAGTACACGCAGAACAGCGCCGCCACGATCCACATCAGCGGGTGGACGGCGCGGGCCCTGCCTCGAGCGATCTTGAGGACGACATAGGAGACGAAGCCGGCACCGATTCCGACACTGATCGAGAACGTGAACGGCATCAGGATGATCGTCAAGAAGGCCGGAATCGCGATCTCGACGTCTTCCCAGCCGATGTTCGTCACCTGGGTCATCATGAGGAATCCCACGAGGACCAGTGCAGGGGCCGCCGCCTCGTTGGGCACCAGCGACACCAGCGGCGAGAGGAAGGTCGCCAGCAGGAAGCACGCTCCGGTGACGACGCTGGCCAGGCCGGTCCGTGCGCCGTCGGCGACACCGGCGGACGATTCGATGTAGGACGTGTTGCTCGACACCGACCCGGCGCCGCCGGCCGCTGCGCCGATCGAGTCGACGATCAGGATGCGCTGGGTGTTCGGCGGGTTGCCGTTCTCGTCCAGGAGGTCACCCTCGGCACCGACAGCGACCATCGTTCCCATCGTGTCGAAGAAGTCGGCAAGCAGCAGCGTGAAGACCAACAGCACGACGGTGATGATGCCGACGGCCTCCCACGACCCCAGCAGGCTGAACTGGCCGAGCAGCGAGAAGTCGGGAAGGTCGGCGACCTGGTCGGGAACCACGGGGGCGTTGAGCGTCCAGCCGGTCGGGTTGCTGCCGTCGGGCTGCCGGGCCCCTATGTCGCCGACCTGTTCGACAATGACGGCCAGGATCGAAGCCCCGATGATCGTCCAGAGAATCGCTCCCTTGACCTTGAGCGCGTAGAGGATCGTCACCGCGATCAGGCCGAGCGCGAAAACCAGGACCGGCCAGCCGGCCAGCGAACCGTCGATGCCGAGCTGAACTGGTGGCGACGGCATGAGGGTCGAGCTGACGAACCCGCCGTTGACCAGGCCGATGAACGCGATGAACAGGCCGATGCCGACACTGATGGCCATCTTCAACGCGTGCGGCACGGCATTGAAGATTGCTCTCCGGAACCCGGTCAGCACGAGCACCAAAATGATCAAGCCTTCCAGGACCACCAGACCCATCGCGTCGGCCCAGGTCATCTGCGTCGCGATCCCGAAGGCAACGAATGCATTCAGCCCCAGACCCGTCGCGAGCGCGAGGGGGAAGTTGGCGAACACGCCCATCAAGATGGTGACGACCCCTGCGACCAGCGCGGTTGCCGCGGCGATCAGCCCCAGGTTCGGCTCAGTACCGCCGCCCAGGAAATTGCCGGTCGAGTCGGGGACGGTGCCGATGATCAGTGGGTTGAGCACGATGATGTAAGCCATCGCGAAGAACGTGACCAGCCCGCCCCGGATCTCCCGGCTGACGGTCGAGCCGCGCTCACTGATCTTGAAGAATCGGTCGAGTGTTGATTGCTCGGGCGCTGTCTGCGTCATGCCTGCCTGCTCCTTGGGTGACTGCCGCTGGTGACTGCCGATCCCCCGCAGCGCCGAGCATGGCAGAAGCAGGTTTCACGCAGGTGGCTTGACACGGTTTTGTAATACTGCCGTGCTGGGCGGCATATGGTCGCGGTATGAGCAATCTCGAGCGCCGTCCGGAGGAGACGATCTGCAGCAGCACGGCCGTCCTCGACACGGAGCGCCCAGCCGAGGTACTCGAACCGCGCGAGGTCCCGTTGGGCGGCCCGCGCGCGATGCTCGTGCAGCGCACGCTGCCGCACAAGGATCGGCGGATGATCGGCGCGTGGTGCTTCGTCGATCACTACGGGCCACACGACGTGACGACCGGTCCCGGTATGCAGGTCCCGCCACACCCGCACACCGGTCTGCAAACCGTGAGCTGGCTCCTGGAGGGGGACGTCCTGCATCGGGACAGCCTCGGCAGCGTCCAGCTGATCCGTCCCGGCGAGCTCAACCTGATGACATCGGGACGGGCGATCTCGCACTCGGAGGAGTCGCCAGCCGAACGGTCGGCAAGTCTGCACGGTGTGCAACTGTGGGTGGCCCTTCCCGATACTGACCGGCACATCGAGCCATGGTTCACGCACCACGCCGACCTGCCGATCGTCGAGCTCGGCGCCGCGACCGTCCGAGTCGTCATGGGCAGCTACGCCGGGGCGACGTCCGACGCCGTGACGTACACCCCGCTGCTCGGCGCCGAGATCGCCCTCGCCGCCGAGCAGGACGTCCAGGTACCGCTCGACGTGACCTTCGAGCACGGCGTACTGGCCCTGTCGGACGGGCTCACGGTGGGCGGAACTCCCGTGCCAAGAGGTTCGATGATCGTCTTTGACCCGGGCCGCACGGAAGTCGACATCGCCGCGACCGGACCTGGACAGGCGCTGCTCATCGGCGGTGAGCGGTTCGAGGAAGAGCTCGTCATGTGGTGGAACTTCGTCGGCCGCAGCCATGAGGAGATCGTCCAGGCGCGGGAAGACTGGGCGGCCGGACGGGAGTTCGGCGAGGTGCGCGGGTATGCCGGCGATCGCCTGGGCGCCCCGCCGATGCCGGGTACCAGGCTGCGGCCCCGGCCGCGGATACGCCCGCAGTAGACCGTTCTGTCTTCGAGAGGCTGGGAAGCTGCCGGCCTCTGTGAGCAGAGACCTGACCACGAGATGATCTCAATCTCGCATCGTCCGCCCGCAGGTCCTGGCGCAAACATGAGCATCGTTCTAGTTTTGTCGCCATGCTGATCACTCGGCGGATCATCGGCGCTGTGGGTGTCGCGTCGGCGCTCTCCCTTCTCGGTGCGCCGATGGCAGGCGCGCACGCCGATCGCGACGTTGTCCTACCCGACGGCACCGGCAGCGTCCCTGAATACCGGACGGCCGACGAAGCGGCCGAGACCCTGCTCGTATGCGGTGCCAACGAGGCCGACTTCGAGCAACGGGTGGGGGACTTTCCAGCCGATCAGCGCCAGCGGAACCTCGACCTGTTCGCCGAGTGCCAGGAAGATGGGTTCCGCACCCTGCAGGAGGCCGTCGACGCCGTCACGCAGCCCGGCACCAACATCTACCTGCTGCCCGGCGAGTACCTCGAAGAGCCGTCCCGTCCTGAACCGACGGGAAAGTGCGCCGAAATGGATCGTCCTTGGTACGACGGAGGGCATTACCAGTACCAGATCCTCGAGTTCGACGATCAGGTCGCCTGCCCCACGAACCAGAACCTGGTCGCGGTCCTGGGCATCCGCGATCTGCAAATCGAGGGCACTGGCGCCGAGTCGGGCGACGTCATCCTCGACGCGGGCTACATGAAGCTCAACGCATTACGCGCCGACCGAGCTGACGGGATCTACCTGAAGAACTTCACGGCCCAACGGACCACCTTCAACGCGATCTACATCATCGAGACGCAGGGATTCGTCATCGACGAGGTGGTCGGGCGGTGGAACGATGAGTACGGCTTCCTGACGTTCGCTGTCGACCATGGCCTGTACACCGATTGCGAGGCGTACGGCAACGGCGACTCCGGCATCTATCCGGGCAGCGCGTCGAACATCAACAAGGACCGCGAGTACGAGGTCGACCGGTACTCCGTCGAGATCACCGGCTGCTACAGCCATCACAACCTGCTCGGCTACTCCGGGACAGCGGGCGACTCGGTCTGGGCCCACGACAACGACTTCTCGAACAACACCGTCGGTCTGGCGATGGACAGCCTGTTCCCTGACCATCCGGGCCTCCCGCAGAACCACGCGAAGTTCGAGAACAACCTGATCTACGACAACAATCAGGAGTACTACGACTACGTGCGGGACGGCACGTGCGGGCTGCCGAGCGCCGAGCGCGGCTACCAGGACGGAGTGGTGTGCCCGGTCATCGGCGTGCCACCTGGTACCGGCCTGCTCACCGCGGGCGGCAACTATAACGTCTTCCGCGACAACTGGGTGTACGGCAACGACTACGCGGGCTTCCTGCTCCTGCACCCGCCGGCGTTCGTTCGCGGCGAGACGGGACTGACCACGCAGTGGGACACGTCCCACCACAACACGTACATCGGCAACCGCTTCGGAGTGACGCCCGACGGCGAGACCCGGCC
>JASLBX010000061.1 GCA_030146385.1 Jiangellaceae bacterium
GTGGGACCGGAACGTGCCCTCCACCCGGGCCCCGTCGACCTCGGCCGGGCCCGTCCAGCCCTTGGGCGTGTTCAGCACGATGGCCGGCCAAGTGGGACGCGACGCCACTCCGCCGGACCGGGCCTCCTGCTTAAACGTCACGATCTGCCGGTACGCCTCGTCGAGCGTGGCGGCGAGCTCGCGATGAACCGTAGCCGGGTCGTCGCCGGCCACGACGTACGGCGTGTGGCCGTACCCCTCGAGCAGCTTCACCAGCTCGGCCTCCTCGATCCGGGCCAGCACGGTCGGGCCGGCGATCTTGTAGCCGTTGAGGTGCAGGATAGGCAGCACTGCCCCGTCCCGTGCCGGGTTGAGGAACTTGTTGGAGTGCCAGCTGGTAGCCAGCGCGCCGGTCTCGGCCTCGCCGTCCCCTATCACGCAGCAGACCAGCAGGTCCGGATTGTCGAAGGCGGCGCCGTATGCATGGGCCAGCGAGTATCCGAGCTCACCGCCCTCGTGAATCGAGCCTGGAACCTCGGGCCCGACGTGGCTCGCGATCCCACCTGGGAAGGAGAAGCGGCGCATCAACTCCCGCAGGCCGGCCTCGCTACGGTCGACCCCGGGGTAGACCTCGCTGAACGTGCCTTCCAGGTAGGCGTTGGCCACCATCGCCGGACCGCCGTGGCCTGGCCCGCAGATGAAGATCGCCGGCTGGTCATGGGCGCGGATGAGCTGGTTCAGATGCACGTAGATGAGGTTCAGCCCGGGGCACGTACCCCAATGGCCGAGCAACCGCGGCTTGATGTGCTCCGGGGCCAGAGGTTCGCGCAGTAACGGGTTGTCCTGAAGGTAGATCTGGCCGGCGGACAGGTAGTTCGCGGCCCGCCAGTAGGCATCGATGAGGTCAAGCTCGTCCACATCTGCGAATGCCCGTTGCATACCGGCCGAAACGTCCCCGCCGAAACGTCCCGAGGCCACGGTGTAGGGCGTTGAACCCGGGGTAAGTCCGAGCCAATGCGGAACATCTTCGTAATCGGCCTGGACGAGCCCAACCGCGCGACGCTGCGGGCGTTGCCGGACGCGCAGGATCTCGCGTTCCACCCGCTGCTGTCGCTGGACGAGCTCCGCCACACCGAGAACATCGATATCTCCGGCCTGCTGGACAAGGCGCAGGCTCAACTGGAGTCGTTCGACGGCAGCATCGACGCAATCGTCGGCTACTGGGACTTTCCGGTCACACAGATGGTGCCGATCCTGTGCGGCCGGTTCGGGCTCCCGTCCGCATCGCTGGAGGCCGTGCTGAAGTGCGAGCACAAGTACTGGAGCCGGCTCGAGCAGCAGGCGTCCATCGACGAGCACCCGCGGTTCGCCCTAATGGACCCCTCGGACAAGAACGCGACGCTTCCGGAAGGGCTCAGCTACCCGGTCTGGATCAAGCCGGTCAAGTCCAAATCGTCCGAAGGCGCGTACAAGGTTTCGAACGACGACGAGTTCCATGAGGCGCTCGCGGCCGAGCGGGCGGAGGTGGCCCACTTCGGCGCACCGCTTGAATACATCATGTCGCTCGCCCACCTGCCTGACGAGATTGCCCAGGTGGGCGGCCAGGCGTGCATGGTGGAGGAGGAGGCCCGCGGCTCGCAGCTGACCGTCGAGGGCTTCAGCCAGGGCGACCGGATCGAGGTCTACGGCGTGGTCGACTCGGTGCGGTACCCGGACGCTTCCAGCTTCCTGCGCTACCAGTACCCATCCTCGCTGCCGCGTGAGGTGATCGACCGGCTCGAAGACGTGTGCCGGCGGGTCATGGGGCACATCGGGCTGGACCACTCGACGTTCAACATCGAATACTTCTGGGACGACGAGAGCGGCGACCTGAGCCTGCTGGAGATCAATCCGAGGCATTCGCAGTCGCACGCCAAGCTGTTTCAGCTGGTGGACGGGCTGCCGAACCACAAGCTGATGGTCGATCTCGCGCTCGGCCGCAAGCCGGTGCTGCCGCGCGGCGAGGGCCCGTACGAGGTCGCCGCCAAGTGGTTCCCGCGCCGGTTCTCGGACGCCGTCGTCCACCGCGCGCCAACAGAGACCGAGATCGGGCAGGTCGAGCAGGACGTCCCCGGCACCACGATCGAGGTCATCGTCGAGGCGGGCGACCGGCTCTCGGACCTGCCCGATCAGGACAGCTACAGCTACGGCCTGGCCAATATCCACATCGGTGCCAAGGACGAGGCCGATCTGATCGACAAGTACGAGCGCTGCATCGCCGCGCTGCCGTTCGAGTTCACCGAGGAGGAAACCTGAGCATGCGGATCGTCGACCCACTCCCCCAGCCGGTGACCGAGGTCGAGCACCTGTGGATCCCCACGTCGGACGGGATACGGCTGGCCGCCCGGCTCTGGCGGCCGGTGGCCTCAGACGACGAACCGGTGCCCGGCGTCGTCGAGATGATCCCGTACCGCAAGCGCGACCTGACAGCACGCCGCGACTCGATGCACCATCCGTACCTGGCGGCTCACGGCTATGCGTGCCTGCGGGTCGATCTCCGGGGGTTCGGTGACTCCGAGGGTGTGCTCACGGACGAGTACTCCGAGCGCGAGCTCCAGGACGCCGAGGAGGTGCTCGCCTGGCTGGCCGATCAGGCGTGGTGCGACGGTTCCATCGGGATGATGGGCCTGTCCTGGGGCGGGTTCAACGCGCTGCAGGTCGCGTCCCGCCGCCCTCCGCAGCTGAAGGCGATCACGGCCGTCTGCGCCAGCGACGACAGGTACACCGACGACGTCCACTACATGGGTGGCTGCCTGCTCGGCGACAACCTGTCGTGGGCGTCCACGATGTTCGCCTACACGTCGTGCCCGCCCGACCCCGCCCTGGTCGGCGACGAGTGGCGCAAGATGTGGCTGGACCGACTCGAGGGCAGCGGGCTGTGGCTCGAGGCGTGGCTCCAGCACCAGCACCGGGACGAGTTCTGGATACGCGGGTCGGTCAACGAGGACTACAGCGCGATCCAGTGTCCGGTCTTCATCGCCAGCGGCTGGGCCGACGGCTACAGCAACGCGGTGTTCCGGCTGCTCGAAGGGCTGGACGTACCGGTCAAGGGGCTGATCGGACCGTGGAGCCACAAGTACCCGCACCTGGGCGAGCCGGGGCCGGCTGTCGGGTTCCTCCAGGAGCTCGTCCGCTGGTGGGACCGGTGGCTCAAGGGCAGGGAGAACGGCGTCATGGACGACCCCGCCCTCGTCATGTTCATGCAGGACACCGTCCCGCCTTCGACCGCCTACGAGGACCGGCCCGGCCGGTGGGTCGGCGAGCGGAGCTGGCCGACGCCGAACGTCCGGACCGTGCGCCACCCGCTCGGCGGGCACCGGATAGAGGCGCCCGACGCGGACGTCGCCGCCGAGAAGCTGACCATCCAATCGCCGCTGTCGGTGGGGCAGTTCGCCGGCAAGTGGTGCTCGTACAACGCCCCGCCCGATCTGCCGGACGACCAGCGGAACGAGGACGGCGGCTCGCTCGTGTTCGACAGCCCCGTGCTGACCGAGCGGCTGGAACTGCTCGGTGCGCCGGTGCTGGACCTCGAGTTCTCCGCCGATCAGCCCGTGGCCATGGTCGCGGTCCGGCTGTCGGACGTTGGGCCGGACGGCAGGGCGACGCGGGTGAGCTACGGACTGGCGAACCTGACCCACCGGACGGATCCGCCAACACCGCTCGATTCCGGCACGCGACAGCACATCAGCGTGCCCCTCAACGGCATGGCGCAGTCCTTCCCGGCCGGGCACCGGCTGCGGCTGGCGATCTCGACGTCGTACTGGCCACTGGCCTGGCCGCCGCCGGAGCCGGCGATGCTGACGGTGTTCACGGGCGTGAGCGCCCTGCGGTTGCCCGTCCGCGAGGTCGATCCGGACGACGAGCTCCGGGTGAAGTTCGACGACCCGGAGGCGGCCGCCCCGCTGCCGGTGATGCAGCTCGAACCCGGCGAGCAGCGCTGGACGGTGACCCGAGACCTGGCCAGCGACAGCTCCACGCTGTACGTGGTCAAGGACCTTGGCGTCACGCGGATCGATGACATCGACTTGTCCGTGTCACGGCGGGCCGAGGAGACGTACAGCTTCACCGGCGACGACTTCAGCTCGGTCCGCGGCGAGACCCTGTGGACGATGGGATTCGAGCGAGACGGCTGGCAGGTACGGACGTCGACCCGGACCGTGCTGACGGCTTCGCCGACAGCATTCCACCTGCACGCGACGCTCGACGCCTACGAGGGCGAGCGCCGCATCGCCTCCAGGACCTGGACGCGCGCCATCCCGCGCGATCTCGTGTAGCGCCACAACGGCAGGAGTCCGTCATGACCATGTTTGGGCGGGCGAGTCTCACGATCGGCGTGCTGGGTTCCTATGGCGGGCTCAATATCGGCGACGAGGCGATCCTCAGCTCCATCCTGCGCTGCCTCCGGGAGCTGCGTCCCTCGGCCCGGATTGTGGTGTTCACCCGCAACCCCCAGCACAGCCAGCAGAAGCACGGGGTCGCGGACACGGTGACGTGGGAGGGCGTGAGCCGGCAGTCGATCGGCGAGGCGGTCGCGAGCCTCGACGTGCTGATCCTGGGTGGCGGCGGGATGCTCTACGACGGCGAAGCGCGCCGCTACCTCCAGTTCGTGCGGGCGGCGCAGGACCGCGGCATTCCGACGTTCAGCTACGCGGTGGGCGCCGGCCCGCTGAACGACCCGGAAGACCGGGAGATGGTGCGAACCGCGCTCAACCGGATGACCGACGTCGTCGTCCGCGACGAGGAATCCAAGCTCGTGCTCGACAACGTCGGCGTCGACCACGAGATCACCGTGACAGCAGATCCGGCTCTGCTGTAGCCACGGAAGGAATTCACGAAGGACATGCTCGAGCGGGAGGGCGTCCCCACCGATGTACGGCTGGTCGGGATGTCGGTGCGCGAGACCGGGCGCGCCGCACAGAGCCTCGACGACCACAGCTACCACGCCCTGCTGGCCGACGTGGCGGACTTTCTCGTCCGCCGGCTGGACGCGCACGTGGTGTTCATTCCGATGGAGCGGCAGGACATCGCGCACTCGCACGCGGTGCTGTCGCAGATGAACACGCCGGACAGGGGACGAATCCTGCACAACGACTACCAGCCGTCCCAGATCCTCGGCTTCATGGACCACGTCGATCTCGCCGTGGGAATGCGCCTGCACTTCGTGCTCTTCGCCGCGCTCGCCGGCAAGCCGTTCTTTCCACTTCCCTACGCCGGAAAGGTCTTCGACTTCGCCCGGACGACCGGCGCCCCCACGATCACCGGCCTCGCCAGAGAGCACGCCGGCCTGCTCCTGGCGGAGATCGACCGGCTGTGGGACGAGTACGCCGAGCGCCGGGACGAGATCGAGGCTCGGGTGGCGATGCTGCGCACCCAGGCCCGTGCCACCTGCGACCGGTGCCGCGCGGTGCTCGAGGTGGCCGAGCGGGACGACCGAGAACCACGTACCGTCCCAATGTGACGTACCGGCGGGGCTGCCGAAAAGGAGGATTATGCCCGTCCTGCAACCACCCGAGCATCCCCAAACCCTGACTCTGCCGCCGCGCGAGGCCGTGCTAGCGGCTCGTACGCAGGTGCTCGTGGTCGGCGGTGGCCCGGCTGGATTGGGCGCCGCACTGGGCGCGGCCGACGCCGGAGCGGATGTCATCCTGGCCGAGCGCTACGGGTTTCTGGGCGGCAACGCCACCGTCGCGCTCGTCATGCCGTTGATGTCGTTCCACAACGAGAAGAAACAGGCCCCGCCGGGCATGACCACTCGGCTGCTGCCCACCGACCACGGCGAGGGCGACCCCGTAGTGGCCGGGATGCTGTGGCGCCTGCTGCAACGGCTCACCGAGCGGGAGGGAGCCATAACGCCGTCCGCCGACACTGGCTACACGGTTCCCTTCGATCCGGAGCAGTTCAAGCTCGCCGCTCTGGACATGCTCGACGAGGCCGGCGTCCGGATGCTGTTCCACGCCTTCGCCTCCGGCGTCGCCAGCGACTCAGACGTCCAGCGCGTCGTATTCGAGACAAAGTCCGGGCCGGTGGTCATCGAGGCCGACATCGTCGTGGACTGCACGGGCGACGGAGACATCGCCGCAGCAGCAGGGGCAAACTTCGAGATCGGGCGCGACGAGGATGGCCTAGTCCAGCCCATGACCCTGATGTTCCGGATGGTCGACTTCCTCCGGCCCCGATTCGGAGACTACGTGCGCGAGCACCCGGACCAGTGGCGTGGTGTGCACGGGTTGTGGGACCTGATTCAGGAGGCCACCGAGGCCGGCGAAATCGACCTGCCCCGCGAGAATCTGCTGTTCTTCGCCACCCCGCACGCGCGGGAGGTCAGCGTCAACAGCACGCGGGTGACCCGGGTGCTCGGGACGGACGTCTGGGACCTGACCCGAGCCGAGTGGGAAGCCCGTCGACAGCTGGACCAGATCGTGAGCTTCATGCGCCGCCGGGTGCCGGGCTTCGAAGAGGCCTACGTCGCTCAAAGTGGTGTGCAGGTGGGGGTGCGGGAGACCCGCCGGATCGTCGGCGACTACCAGCTGACCGGCGACGACATACTAAGTGCCAAGAATTTCCCCGATGCCATCGCGCAAGGCGCATACCCGGTCGACATCCACAACCCCAAGGGCACCGGCACCGTGCTGCGCCGGGTGCCGCAAGGGGAGGCGTACGACATTCCGCTGCGCTGCCTGCTGCCCCAAGGCGTCGATCGCATGGTCGTCGCGGGCCGGTGCATCTCGGGGACCCACGTCGCGCACTCCTCCTACCGGATCATGCCGATCTCGATGGCAACCGGCCAGGCGGCAGGGGTGTGCGCGGCGCTGGCCACCCGCAGCGGCAAACTGCCCCGCGAGATCCCGGCCGACGAGGTTCAGCACACACTGCGAGGCCAGGACGCAAGCCTCCGCGCCGGCCTGGGCGAGTAAGTAAGTAGTCCCTGTGATCATCGGCACTTTCCGTGTGATGTAGCCGGAAAGTGCCGATGATCACGGCGGCCTCGTTGCGCATAAGCCCCGGCTGCCGGGGTAGCGCAGGTTTATGCAGCACGACGAGTTCATCGGCCAGGTACAGCAACGTGCCCAGCTGTCGTCCCGCGGGGACGCCGAACGGGCCACCCGGGCCACGCTCGAGACGCTCGGCGAACGTGTTCCGACGGGAGTGGCGACGAAGCTCGCAGCGCAGTTGCCCGTCGAGATCGGCGAACATCTGCGCCGAACCGTCCCCTTCGGGATGGAGGCCACCGGCGAGCGATTCGACGCCAGCGAGTTCATCGCCCGCGTCGCGGCGCGCTCGACCACGGAGGAGCCGTTCGCGGCGTACGTGGCCCGCGTTGTGTGCGAGGTGACGAACGAGGCGACCGGCGGCATGGTCGACACGAACGTCGCAGAGGCTCTGCCAGACGACATTCGCCGGCTCGTGACGGCGGGAAGCAGCGGCGGCCTGTGACGGAACACCGCTGACTTACCCTGCCTGCACAGCCAGGTCGGAGCGCCTACGTGCGGGGCTGGTCCAACCGGCCGACACCAAGACCGCATCGTGATTGAGGCTGTAGGCATCCCTGCCATTCGCCGAGTTCGGGGCTAGGATCAGGTTTTGCACCGCCGTACGGCAGGGAGAGGACGGCCTGTGGCCGCTGACCGGACACGCGAGGCTGATCGCTTGGACGCGGTCCGGCGTGCTTTGGCGCTCCATAGCGGACCTGACACCGCCCTGGACCGCGTCGCCCGCCTTGCCGCGCACATCTTTGACACCCCACTTGCAGCGGTGACCTTCGTCGGCGACGACCGAGTGTGGTTCAAGGG
>JASLBX010000463.1 GCA_030146385.1 Jiangellaceae bacterium
AATCGGCCCACCAGGCGGACTTGACACCCGGTCCCGCACAGGTAAGGCGCACGCGCCTGGTACGGCATGCATACGCATGCTGAACGTGATCAACCGGCGCCAACGGGGGTGGGGAGGAGGATGTCGTCGATCACGCGGCGGGCCCAGGCAAGCAGCTCGACGTCGCGTAGCGGTTTGCCACCGATCGGCGCCGTCGCCGGTCGTGGCACAAGCAAGGTCTCAACAGCGTCCTTGACCAGCGACTTCGGGTACAGCCGCTGCAACCGCACCCGCTGCGAGTCGGCCAGCTTCACCGGGCCGAACCGGACGTGATTGCCCTGCAGCGTCACTTCGCGAAGGCCGGCCGAACGTGCGTGCGCCCGGAACCGAGCGACCTCGAGCAAGTTCTCCACCTCGGTCGGTGGCGCGCCGTACCTGTCGAGCAGCTCGTCGCGCACTTCCTCGACCGCCGACTCGTCGACAGCCTCGGACAGCCGCCGGTAGGCCTCCAGCCGCAGCCGCTCGGACGGCACGTACTCGTGCGGCAGGTGTGCGTCGACCGGCAGTTCCACCCGGACGCTCTCGTCCACCGGCGGGCCGTCGCCCTTGTACTCCGCGACCGCCTCGCCGACCAGGCGGACGTACAGGTCGAACCCGACGTTCGCGATGTGGCCGGACTGCTCCGCCCCTAGCAGGTTGCCCGCGCCCCGGATCTCCAGGTCCTTCATCGCCACCTGCATGCCCGCGCCGAGGTCGGTGTGCGCGGCGATGGTAGCCAGCCGCTCATGCGCTTCCTCGGTCATTGGCTTGTCGGGCGGGTACAGGAAGTAGGCGTACGCCCGCTCGCGACCACGTCCCACGCGTCCGCGCAGCTGGTGCAGCTGCGAGAGCCCGAGCCGGTCCGGCCGGTCGACGATCAGCGTGTTCGCATTCGAGATGTCCAGCCCGGTCTCCACGATTGTGGTGCAGACCAGGACGTCGACCTCCCGATTCCAGAACGCGTCGATCACGCGCTCCAGCCGGTGCTCGCCCATTTGTCCGTGCGCTGCCTCGACGCGAGCCTCCGGCACCAGGGCGCGGAGCCGCGACGCCATCTTCTCGATGGTGTCCACCCGGTTGTGCACGAAGAACACCTGGCCGTCGCGCATCAGCTCGCGCCGGATCGCCGCACCAATCTGCTTCTCGTCATACACCCCGACGTAGGTCAGGACGGGGTGCCGCTCCTCCGGCGGGGTAGTGATCGTCGACATGTCGCGGATGCCGGTGATCGACATTTCCAGCGTCCGCGGGATCGGCGTGGCCGACATCGTCAGCACGTCGACGTTGGCCCGCAAGTGCTTGATCTTCTCCTTGTGCTCGACACCGAAGCGCTGCTCCTCATCCACGATCAGCAGGCCGAGATCCTTGAACCTGACGTCGCCGGTCAGCAGCCGGTGCGTGCCAATCACGATGTCCACCGTGCCGTTGGCCAGACCGCGGATGACCTCGGCCGCCTCGGTGTCGGTCTGGAACCGCGACAGCGCTCGGACGTTGATCGGGAACTGCGCGTACCGCTCCGAGAACGTCGCGTAGTGCTGCGACACGAGCAGCGTCGTCGGCACCAGCACGCCGACCTGCTTGCCCTCCTGCACCGCCTTGAACGCTGCCCGCACCGCGATCTCGGTCTTGCCGTAACCGACATCGCCGCAGATCACCCGGTCCATCGGGACGGTGCCCTCCATGTTCTGCTTGACTTCGTCGATCACAGTCAGCTGATCGGGCGTCTCGATGTAGGGGAAGGCGTCCTCAAGCTCGCGCTGCCACGGCGTGTCTGGCCCGAAGGCGTACCCCGGAGCCGCCTGACGGGCGGCGTACAGCTTGATCAGTTCAGCGGCGATCTCGCGGACGGCTTTGCGGGCCCGGCCCTTGCGCTTGGCCCAGTCCGAGCCGCCGATCCGGTCCAGTGCCGGCGCGTCGCCGCCGACGTACTTGGTCACCTGATCGAGTTGGTCGGTCGGGACGTACAGCCGGTCGGTGGGTTGCCCGCGCTTGGACGGCGCGTACTCGATCACCAGGTACTCGCGGACGGCGCCCTGCACGGTCCGGCTGGTCATCTCGACGTACCGGCCGACACCGTGCTGGTCGTGCACCACGTAGTCACCGGGCCGAAGCTGCAGCGGGTCGACCTGGTTGCGCCGCCGGCTGGGCAGCTTGCTGCGCATATCCTTGGTGGACGCGCGCTGGCCCGTGACGTCGTCCTCGGTCAGCACAGCCAACCCGGCCTCGGTGGCGACGAAGCCGTGGTCGAGGGTGCCCGTCGTGACGTGGACGACGCCGGGCTCGGGGGCGGCGTCGAGCGCCTCGTCCAGCCGGGCAGGGACGTCCGACTCACCCAGGACCTCGACGATCCGCTCGGCCGTCCCGTGCCCGCCGGTGACGACGACGGCCCGCTGGCCGATGGCGAGCCAGCCCTTCAAATCGGCAAGGGCCCGCTGCGTGTCGCCCCGGTAGGAGTCGGCGGCCGACGCCGCGATGGTCCGGCTCTGCACGCCGTCCACTGAGATGGCGGCCATGGCCTCGGCCAGTTCCGGGTCCGGCTCGTCATCGTCGTCGTCCCGCCGTCGCCGCCGGTCGTCGGCGGTGAAGCTGGCGCCGAACGGGCTGACGCTCCACCACGGCAGGCCGACCTCGATCGCGTGTGCCCGGATCTCGCCGAGCGTCCGGAACGCCGCGGCGCCCAGATCGATCGGCGTCTGCCCGCCGCCCGCAGCCGCGGCCCAGGACGCCTCGAGGAACTCCTCGCTGGTGGCCACGAGGTCGTGGGCCCGCTTGGCCACCCGCTCGGGATCACAGACCAGGACGTGCGTGCCCGCCGGCAGCAGATCGAGCAGCAGTTCCATGCGGTCGACCAGGGCGGGCGCGAGCGACTCCATGCCCTCGACGGCGATGCCGGATGCGAGCTTGTCGAACAGCTCCACCAGCTGCGGGTACTGGGTGGCCAGCTCGGCGGCGCGCTCGCGTACCTCCGGCGTGAGCAGCAGCTCGCGGCACGGCGGAGTCCACAGCCCGTGCTCGGCCGGCTCGAGCGACCGCTGGTCGGCGACCTTGAAGTACCTGATCTCGTCGACCGTGTCGCCCCAGAACTCAACCCGGATCGGATGCTCTTCGGTGGGCGGGAAGACGTCGACGATGCCGCCGCGGACGGCGAACTCGCCACGGCGCTCGACCAGATCCACCCGGGTGTACGCGGCGCCGGCCAGGCCCTCGACGAGCTCGTCCATCTCGATCTCGTCGCCCGTGTGCAGCCGCACCGGCTTGAGATCGGCGAGCCCGGCGACCTGCGGCTGCAGGACGCTGCGCACCGGGGCCACCACGACCTGTAGTGGGCCGCTACCGGGGTCGGCACCATCGGTCTCCGGGTGGACCAGCCGGCGTAGCACGGCCAGCCGCCGCCCCACCGTGTCGCTACGTGGCGAGAGCCGTTCGTGCGGCAGCGTCTCCCAGGTTGGGTACTCCGCCACGCTATCGGGCGGAAGTAGGCATCGCAGCGCGCTGACCAGGTCTTCGGCTTCGCGCGAGGTGGCGGTCACGGCCAAGACGGGACGCCCCGCGCCGGCCGTCCCGTCTGCGATGGCGCCGACGACGAACGGGCGGAGCGCGGGTGGCGCCGTCAGGTCGAGTGCAGTCACCGACCCGGCCCTGGCGTCGTCGACCGCAGAGCGAAGCGCGGCGTCGCCAGGGCCGTGAAGGAGGGTCTGAAGCAGACCGGCGAGACTCATGAGACGTCCTTGAAGTCGGTTTCGGGCACGCACCGGTGCCCCCAACCCGGCGCGGGTAGGGGGTTCCCATCAGTCTACGTGCCCCTCCGCCCCGCGTTCCCAGTTGTCCGGCCGGACAACTCGGCGGCCACGGCGCACGCTGCTGTCCGGCCGGACAACTCGGATCAAGTCAGGCCAGGTGGTCGGCGAGGAAGTCTTCCCAGATGCGCAGGCCCACGGCCCGTTCGGGAGCGAGGTTGGCGCCTTCACGGTACGCGCGGTTGGCCTTGCCCGGGAGCCGGACCGGCATGAGGAGCCGGCGCTTGCCAGCCGCCCTCAGGTAGCTCCTGATGAGGTCCTTCATCGTGTACACCCGTGGCCCGCCGATGTCGGGAACCAGCCCGGACGGCTCGCCGAGGGCCAGCTCGACCAGCCTGGCCGCCACCTCGCCGGAGTCCACCGGCTGGGCCTGCCAGCCTGCTGGGACGGGAACCACCGGAAGCTTGGCCAGCTGACGAGCGATCGCCAGCAACAGTTCGTGGAACTGGGTGGCGC
>JASLBX010000472.1 GCA_030146385.1 Jiangellaceae bacterium
GCGTTGCTCGGCGGTAAGCTGATTAAGCCCTTCGACCAGGGGGGTGGGCGTGACGTCCGGCTCGGGCGCCGTCGCCGGGAGCCGTGACCGGTCCGGTGGGGCCAACGCGCGGCGGGCCCGCCGCCACCGGCTGACCGCCAGCCGCCAGGCGACCGTACGTACCCACGCCTCGGCCGGCTGCTGGTGGTGGTCGAGCTGCGATCGCCGGTCCCAGGCTCGGACGAACGCCTCCTGGACGCAGTCCTGCGCCTCGACGAAGCTGCCGCACATCGCGTAGAGCTGGCCCACCAGCCGCGCGAATGATGCCGCGTAGAAATCGTCGAATGTCTCGGCGTCCACAGGGGCTCCTCCGTTCGGGACCGTCAACCTCAGTTACGCCTGGAACGACCGGCCGGTTGCATCCGCCCGTACGCCCGAAAACATGGGGCGTCCGGATGGTCCCGATTGTTAGTGTCACGGCCGTGCGTATTGTCACTCTTGCAGATCATCCAGAGCTCGCCGGATCGGTCTTCGCGTTTCCGGCGGCCTGGCCTACCTTCATGGTCAAAGATCCGATCTCGGACCTGTACTACAACGATGCCACGACCGCGTACTCGGAGTACGTCATGGTGGCGCTGGACGGCGACGAGGTGGTCGCCAGGTCGTTCAGCGTCCCGTTCGCGTGGGACGGCGATCCGGCGACGGACCTGCCGGCCGGCGGGTGGGACTGGGTGATCCAGCAGTCCTGCCTGACTCGGTTCGCCGGAACGCAACCGACGATCGTGTCCGCGGTCGAGATCACCGTCCAGGTCGAACGGCGTGGCACCGGCCTGGCGGCAATGATGCTGGACGCCATGCGCGGAAACATCGCGCGGCTCGGCTATCGCGACCTGATCGCGCCGGTGCGGCCGAATGGCAAGCCGTCCTTCCCCGACGATCCCATCGCGGAGTACGCCTTTCGGACCCGCGACGACGGCCTGCCGTTCGACCCGTGGTTGCGCGTCCACGTCCGCGCAGGCGGCCGCATCGTCCGCCCCGCCGAGACGTCGATGACGATCCCAGGAACGCTCGACCAGTGGCGCGACTGGACCGGACTGCCCTTCGACAAGCCGGGCCCGGTGCATGTGCCTGATGCGCTCATCCCGGTGCAGTGCGAGCCCGACCATGGGTACGTGGTGTACGTCGAGCCCAACGTCTGGGTGCATCACAAACTCACGGACTGAGTGGGCCCTGAAAACCGATGGCAATAGGTTGCGTCCGTCGGTTACACAGGACTGGTGACTGACGACCTCGAACTCCGCATCGCGCGCGACGACGAGTTTCCCCAGCTGGGCGAGCTCATCACCGGCGTGTTCCTCGGCGACCCCACCCAAGAGGTGCTCGACGTCGAGCGAATGGTCATCGAAACCGACCGGACGCACGTCGTAGCCGACGGCGACCGGCCGGTGGCCACCGGCGGCGTGCTGACCAGGGACATGACCGTGCCGGGCGCGGTGGTCCCGGCCGCACACGTGACCGGTGTGGCCGTGGCGTCGACCCACCGCCGGCGCGGGCTGCTTCGACGGATCATGAATGCCCAACTCGAAACCATTAAGAGTCTCGGCACCGAGCCGTTTGCCGTGCTCTGGGCGAGTGAGGACTCGATCTACGGCCGGTTCGGCTACGGACTCGCCGCCTGGCATGTCAAGTACAACGTCGCCAAGCTCGAGACTTCCCTTCCGGGCGAGCCCGTTCACGGCCGGCTCCGGCAGATCACGCCGAGCAAGAACTTCGATGAGCTGGCGGCGGTCTATGAGCGGGCTCGCGCGTCGCGCCCCGGATACTCGAGCCGTCCGGGCCGGTGGTGGGAGCATCTGACGGCCGATCCCAAGGAACGCCGCCGGGGCATGACCGCGCTGCGTGGTGTGCTGTACGAGGTGGACGGCAGTGTCGACGGCTACGCCCTCTGGCGGGTCAAGGGCGGATGGTCGGACGTCGGGCCGAATGGCGAGGTCTCGGTCAACGAGATCGTCGCGGCGACCACAGATGCGTACGCGGAGCTGTGGCGGTTCCTGCTCTCGATCGACCTGACGCGAAGCGTGAACTACATGTTCGGGGCCATGGACGACCCTCTCCCACACCTCGTGACGAACGCGAGCGGGCTGGCCGCCTCCATCTCCCCGAGCCTGTGGGTGCGGATCGTGGACGTGCCCGCCGCTCTGAAGGCTCGCCGGTACGCCGCCCCGGTCGATCTTGTGCTCGAGGTGTCCGACGACATGCTGCCGGACAACTCGGGACGCTGGCACCTGGCCGGCGACGCGTCCTCGGCGAAGTGCGAACGGACGGACGCCCCGGCTGACCTTTCGCTCGACGTGCGGACCGTCGGTGCTGCCTATCTGGGCGGGACGTCCCTGCTGTCGTTGGCGGAAGCCGGCCGGGTGACTGAACACCGCGCAGGCGCGCTCGTTGAGGCGTCGGTGGCGTTCGGCTGGTACCGGGCGCCAGCGACTCTGGAAATCTTCTGAGTTAGGACGTTGTATCGACCTTCGACAAACGAAGTAGCGCCTCAGCGCGCGTGACGCGAGACTCCTGCGGGGCTCTTGGACGCCCGTCAGGGAGCTCCGCGTCTGCGTGCGATGCGGATTGGTTCAGGGCAGCGTAGCGAGATCAGACAAGAAGGTCAGCCGCTCGTCCTCGTCGAGCGCGGCGAAGGGCCCGCCCGCCCGCTCGTTCGTCTCGCGCTCGATCATGTCCCGTTTCGGGCCGGGCGGCATATCGACAATCTGCCGTGCCGTCAATCCCGCGGCCCTCCAGGCAGCTTCATGCGAGTCCGCACGGTGAGCGCGCAGTGTTGACAGGCGGTTGAGCAGCACCGCCCAGGAGGTGAGCCGGGCGGTTCATGCGGCGGCGCGAATATGGCCCACCCAGCTCCGCCGGTTGGTGCGGCAGCTTCGAGAAGCCGCTGAATTAGGCCGTTGAGCCGGTGGACGCGGCCTGCGTGTCGTGCTTCCCACCTTTCGGTGAGCACCGTCGCGTGAAGGTGGAACAGCTCATCGAGGAACGCCTTGCCGGTGGCCGATGCCACGTATTCGCCGCGCGGTCTCGACTCCAGCAGGCCGTGCTCTGCGCTGTGCTGGAGGCTCGCCAGCACCTGTTCCCGGTCTTGGT
>JASLBX010000515.1 GCA_030146385.1 Jiangellaceae bacterium
CGACACCCTCCTCACGAACCGAGAGGCGTATCGCGAGATGGCGCGCCGCGTGAATCCGTACGGCGACGGCCGAGCCGCCGCACGGGCGGTCGCCGCGCTCGACCGCTTGCTCGATGACGCCGAACCGGTACCGGACTTCGACCCCGAGGCAGGCGGGACGAGCCACCTTGACCTGGTCGGCGCGGCACCGCGTTGACCGCTGCGTACGCCTTCGACAGGTCAGCCCCGACCCGGGAACGGGATGACCGGGCACACGAACTGGGCGACCACGCCGAGGTCAACCGCCGTCCCGGCCGCGAGCGCGGCCTCGACTTCTGCCGTCGAGTCGAGCACTCCGTCGCCGTCCAGATCACCGGCCGCCACCGCAGCGGCATACCCGTCGGGGAACGACAGGCCGTGCACCTGCCACCGGCCACCGTTGTACCCGGGCTGGCCGGGCGCGGCCTCGGCCACATTGAGTTGCTCGCCGCCGAAGTCGTAGATGACATCCCAGGCGTGGGCCGGCGCACCGGTTCCGGACAGGTCGGTCGGAGTCAGAACGGTCCGGTATGTCGCCCCGTCCACGTAGAAGGCCGGGCCCTCCACCCCAGCCGAAGCGGGCGCGGCCAGCCCGAGACCCGCGGCTACGGCCAGGCCCCCAGCAACTGCCAGTACGCGACGAAGATGAAGCTTGGACATGGAACCCTCCTGTGGGTCATGGCCAGCGCCCGATGCGTCCGGCCCACGTCCCAGCGAACACCCGGCCGGCGGCCATCGACCCTTACAGAACGATGACCACGCGCCACGCTCGCACCAAGGTGGCGGGCCTCTGACCCCAGGCTTCGCCGCTACTCTCCGCCAGGCCGGATTTCCTTGATCCAGTACTTGCGGGCCAGGGCGTCGACGTCGTCCGGCGTCACCGTGCGCAAGTGCACCACGTTCTCGGTAGTTCCCCGGACACGGCCGTACTCCTGGAGTTCGAGGGTGTGGAAACGTTCAGGTGGGAAACCCAGCACGACGTCCACGGCCACGCGCCCGCGCGCGTCGGGCTTGTCTCCCACCCCATCGGCCACCTTGCCGAGGGCAGTGACACCTATCCAGGCCTGGTAGATCAAGACGAGTAGCAACAGCACCGCCAGCGTCCGCCCGCCGACGGTGCCGAGGACCTTACGTAGTATCCAGGTCAGCCGGGATCGCACGGGACTCATCTCCTGCCAGCATGTCGGTGATGTAAGTGACCGTCCGGCGATAGTCAGGGTTCTCCAGCGCATCTCGCCAGTGCCGCGGACGCTCGAGGGGTACGGTAACGACCTCCTTGACGTGGCTGGGCCGGGTGCTCAGAACGACCACCCGGTCGGCGAGGAAGACGGCCTCCTCGATGTCATGTGTGACGAAGAAGACCGTCGGATGGCTGGCCTCGAAGATGGCGGTCAGGTCGCCCTGGAGCTTCCGGCGGGTCTGCGCGTCGACGCTGGCGAATGGCTCATCCATGAGCATGACCGCGGGCTCGTTTGCCAGAACGCGGGCGACGCCCAACCGCTGCTGCATCCCACCGGACAACTCGTGCGGAAACTTGCGCTCGAAGCCGTCAAGCCCGACGAGCTGGAGGTAGCGCTGCGCAATCGGCTCCCGCTCACGCCGGGGCACACCGCGCATACGGAGGCCGAAGACGACGTTGCCGAGGACGGTCTTCCATGGGAAGAGCGCGAAGCTCTGAAACACCACGCCGCGCTCCGGCGACGGCCCGGCCACTTCCTTGCCGCCGACGAGCACCGTGCCACTGGTCTGCTGCTGGAAGCCGGCCACGATGTTGAGGATCGTGGTCTTGCCACAGCCACTCGGCCCCAGCACCGCCACGAACTCGCCGTCCTCGATCGTGAAAGAGACGTCCCCGACCGCCGTCACCGTCTCGTCCGTGTAGGCATCGACGTACTCCATCCGCAAGTGGCTGATCTCCAGCGCGCTCAACGACCCACCTCCGCGGTCCGTACCATGCCCCACCGTTCGATGGTGCCGCGTTCGAAGGGCGCGAGGACCAGCGCGTCCAGGGCGAACCACAGAACGCCGAGCACGATCATCCCCACGAACACGCCGGTCACCTCGCCGGCCCGGCGCGCGTCGAACATCATGAATCCGATGCCGCTCGTGCCGACGATGATCTCGGCAGCTATCAGGGCTCTCCATCCATAGCCTAGGCCGGTTCGGATGCCCGTTGCGACCGCGGGCAGCGCTCCGGGGACGATGACATCCGTGAACACGCGGAACCGTCCCGCGCCCAGACTGCGCGCCGCCCGTACCAGGTCCTTCGGCACCTGCTCTACCCCGGACACGATGCTGATCATCAGTGGGAACACGATCGTGTAGACGATCACGAACGTGACCGCAGTAAGGCTGAAACCGAACCACACGATCACGATCGGCAGCCAGGCGATGTCGGCGATGGCCTGGAAGAACAGCAGCAATGGCCAGGTCAGCTTTCGGGCCCACCGTGACATGGCCACGATGAATCCCGCCGGTATCCCGATGAGCAGGCCGAAGACCACGCCGGTCCACAGCCGGGCGAACGAGTCCGAGAGATAGCTCGGCAGGATGCCCTTCCGGATCAGATCGCCGAACTCGGCGATGACGGTGCCCGGCCCGACGAAGAACGCCTCCGGAAACATCCCCGACTCGGCGAGCAGCCACCAGATGAGCACGACGGGGACGAAAGGACCGAACGTCCGGACCGCTCGGTTAGTCCCGAGTCGCCGCCACCACGACGAACGGCGGGCCGCATGACGGGTCACCGCTGTGTCCACCACTAGGAGATCACCGCCTTCATTCCCCAGCGTTCGACCGTGCGCCGCTCCAGCGGGGCCAGCAGTGCCCGGTCGGTGATGAGCCACAGCACGCCGATGATGACCATGCCGGCGATAATGATGTCGGTGCGGAAGAACCGCTGGGCGAGGAAGATCGAGTAGCCGATGCCCGCGTTGGTGGCGATGATCTCAGCCGCGACCATTCCTCGCCAGCCGTAGCCGAGGCCGACGCGGAGGCCGGTGACGAGACTCGGCATCGCGCCGGGCACCAAGACCTCGAAGAACATCCGAGTCCGGCTGACGCCCATGCTGCGGGCCGCACGCAGCAGTTCGGTCGGGATGCGTTGCACGCCCAGCATCGCGTTGTAGGTCAGCGCGAAAAACATGGCGTTCCACACGATGAAGATGACGGCCCGATCGCCGAATCCCAGCCACAGCGTCGCCAGCGGGATCCAAGCAATGCCGGCCAGTGCGACCGAGAACCGGAGCAGCGGGGAGAAGAAGGCCGACGCCACCCGGCTGGCCCCGAGCGCAATGCCGAACGGGATGGCCGTGACCACGGCTACCACAGTGCCGATGACGACTCTGCGAAGGCTCGCGCCGACGTGCAACTCAAGGTCACCGCTGACCCACATGTCCTGTAAGGCCGTGGCCACCTCGGTGATCTGCGGGAAGATCCGCGACCTGACGCCGGTAACCTCAACCACGACCGCCCAGACGATGGCGAGCGCCACGAATGGGATGACGAACCAGAAGACAGCAGCCAGCCGGCGGGGCAGCTTTCCGCCCCGCCGGCTGGCTGGTGTCGACGCCATCGGTGACCCGAAGGTGCGTCAGGTCAGTTTGCCGGACACGCCGCCGTCGCTTCGCCGCGCTCGTAGACGTAGCCGGATTCGATCTGCGCCGCCTCCGGAACCTCGGGCAAGTCCTCGAACAACTCGGGCCTGGAGTCCATGACATTGAGGATGGGATCAGGCACGAAGTGGTCGTTGACGTCGTAGGTGGCTTCGATCGCTTCCTGCTCGAGCAGCAACTCCATGGTGGTGTCCAGGGCCAGGTAGTTGCAGGCCGAGAAGCGCGGGTCGAGCTGAACGATGTTGTACTGCATCGCCTCCTGCGCCACCTCGATCTCAGTACCCGGAATCCAGCGGACGACCACGTCGGCCGCCTCGTCGGGGTTCTCCCGCATCCACTGGTCGGCGGCCGCTCGTGCGGTCAGGAACGCCTCGACCGTCTCCGGGTTGTTCTCGACGTACTCCCGGAGGGCGATGATGTAGCCGACGAACGCGATGTATCCGCCACCACGGATCACCTCGGAGGTTCCGTCGACTGAGTTGGTGATGTTGATCGGCCACGGGTCCCACACGATGGCGGCGTCCAGACCGTCGGTCTCGAGCGCAACGCCCATGTCCGGCGGAGCGGTGTTGACGACCTCGACCTCGTCCTCGTCCATCCCGAGCTCGTCCAGGATTCCGAGCAGGTACAGGTGGTTGATCGAACCGATCGAGACGCCGATGCGCTTGCCGGCCAGCGTGGTCAGATCGTCGCCGTCGATTCCGGCATCGTCCCGGGCGACCATCGCCATCGTTTCGTCGATGCCGAGCTGGCTCGAGCTTCCCGTGTAGTTCCCGAGGTAGACCAGATCCATACCGGAGTTGATCGCACCGATGCTCGGCGTCCCGACCTGAACGAAGTCGATGTCACCGGCCTCGAGTGCGTTGAGCGCATCGACACCGGTCGGGAACGGCTGCGCGAGTTCCACGTCCAGGTTGAGCTCGTCGTAGAAACCGAGGTCCAACGCGACCGCGATGCCCATCTGATCGACAGCCGACACGTAACCCGCGGTCACCTCGGTGAGCTCGGGTAGCTCAGGAGTCTCCTCTTCGCCGGCCTCCTCTTCCTCTGTCGGCTCGGTCTCTGGCGTGTCGCCGTCATCATCGTTGGCACAGGCGACTAAGACTGAGAGCGCTGCTCCACAGGCCACAGCCATTCGCAACCGCGAAGAGCGAGACACAGTTTCCTCCTTGTTTCGAATTGTGAAATGGAGTTTCAAACAATTGCGGCCCGACGCATTGACATTAGGAGGGAGATCACCCCATGTCAACACTCCCAGAGCCAGTTTTCGATCTCTTGTGCCACTCGTTGCCGAGCTTCCACCACCCCACTAGACTGCGCCAGTAATCAGAACGTTGTTTCACTATTCGACATGAGGTGACAGTGGACTACAGCGATGACGTCATCCAGGGCTTCGCCGCCATGGCGACAGCCTCGGTCAGCGATGCCTTGGTCCAGCTCGGCAAGTCGGGCACAATGCAGTCGGAAATCAAGCCGGTCGTCAAGGGCAAGCTGGTTGGTCCGGCGGTGACCGTCCTGGAGGAGCC
This sequence comes from Jiangellaceae bacterium, assembly GCA_030146385.1. Classification (GTDB taxonomy): domain Bacteria; phylum Actinomycetota; class Actinomycetes; order Jiangellales; family Jiangellaceae; genus JASLBX01. Next base: position 5,159 of record JASLBX010000515.1, read on the forward strand.
CGCACCCGACGCCGGCGCGCCAACCCATGCGATCGAGGCGATCGATTCCGCGTCGGCGCGCAGCGTCATCGTCATCGGCGTGGGCGAGGCGCGTGAGGTTGCGGTGTGGGGTGGCCTGATGACGGCTGGCGCAGCCGCCCGCGGACTGGCCGGCGCGGTTCTCGACGGCGCCGCGCGTGATGTGGAAGAGATCGAGCGCGACTTCGGCCTGCCGGTCTACGCCCGGGCGATCTCACCGAACAGCACCGTCGGGTCGTACCGAAGCGTCGCCAACGGCGTGCCCGTGCAGTGTGGCGGCATCCTCGTCCACCCCGGCGACCTCATCGTCGCCGACCAGGACGGAGTGGTCGTCGTGCCGTCCGACATGGTCGAGGACGTGCTCGCCCGCGGACGCGCGATCGAAGAACGCGAGCAGCAGATGACCGTACGGATCCGGGCGTTGGGGTCGATCAGCAAGGCCTTCGACGAGTTCAACCGGATCTAGCGATGGCTCTCCCCGGAACCCAAAGGTCGACCCAGCCGACTCTCGACGTGCTCTCCCTCGGCGAGGCGATGGTGGAGCTCAGCGCCCGCGAGCGCGTCCCACTGCGGGACGCCGGGACGTTCGACCTCGGCTGGGGCGGTGACACCTCCAACGTCGCCGTGGCCGTGCGGCGGCTCGGCCGGAGCTCCGGCTACGTCACCAAGGTGGGCGACGACGAGTTCGGCGCCAACCTGCTGAGTCTGTGGCGCCGCGAAGGCGTCGACGTCAGCCATGTCGCGGTCGATCCGGACCGGCCCACCGGCCTCTACCTGCTCTCCCGACCGGAAACGGGCCCCCACAACTTCACCTACTACCGGTTCGGATCGGCCGCATCGGCCATGCGTCCTGCGGATCTGCCCACGGAAGCGCTGCGCACCGCGCGCATCGTGCACACGTCCGGCATCACGCAAGCGATCGGGACCGGCCCGTGTGACGTCGCCTTCGCCGCCCTCCGGACGGCTCGCGAGGCCGGGGTCACCACCAGCTACGACCCGAACTTCCGGCCGGCGCTGTGGTCCCTGGATCGGGCCCGCGCGGTGACCATGGCGGCGCTCGCCATGACCGATATCGCCCTGCCCAGCCTGGAGGACGCACGGGCCCTGACCGGGCTGGAAGATGCCGGCGCCATCGCCGACCAATTGCTGAGCCACGGCCCGCGGATCGTTGCGTTGAAGATGGGAGAGTCGGGCGCGTTCGTCGCCGATAGTGAGCGGCAGACGCTGGTTCCTCCCTACGCCGTGGCGACCGTGGACGCGGCTGGCGCCGGCGACACGTTCGACGCGGCGTTCCTCACCGCGTGGCTGGATGGACGGGAGTTGCCGGAGTGCGCCGAATTCGCCAACGCGGCCGCAGCGTTGACTACGACAGGCGTCGGCTGCGTCAGCCCCATCCCCGCGCGCGAGGCCGTCGAAGAGCTACGTGTGACCAAGACGGGGGGATCAGCAGATGGCGACAAACCAGTCCGCGCAGCGAGTGCTCAGCATGCTCGAGTATCTGGCCCAGAACGGCCATGCGAGTCTGGGGACCATCGCCCAGAGCCTCGGGCTCAATAAGAGCACCGCACACCGTTTCGCGAGCACCCTGGTCCAGGCCGGCTACGCCCGACAAGATCCAGCCGACCATACGTACTCGCCGACCACGAAGGTCATCGAGATCGCCTCGCAGGTCATGCAGCGCTTGGAGATCCACCGGGTGCTGCGACCCGTGCTGGACGAACTGGCCCGTGCCGTGGGTGTCACCGTGCACTTGGGAATCCTCGACGGATACGACCTGGTCTACATCGACAAGGTGGAGGGGACCAGCCCGATCCAGATGGCCTCGCGGATCGGCACGCGAGGCACCTGCCATTCCACCGCGCTGGGCAAGGTCCTGCTTGCGAGCCGGCCTGAAGCGGACTGGGACAGCTACGTCGACAATCGAGGCCTGACAAGCCGGACGCCCCGGACCATCACCTCTCGGAAGCAATTGCTCACCGAGCTCGTCCGAGTCCGGCGCAACGGCTGGGCGCTGGACGACGTGGAGAACGAGGAGGGAATCCGGTGCGTCGCCGCGCCGGTGCGCAATCA
>JASLBX010000528.1 GCA_030146385.1 Jiangellaceae bacterium
GGCCGCGGCCAATGAAGGTGTCGACGTCGAAGACAAGGGACACTCGGTCGCGCTCCACACGCGCAACGCGCCGGACCCGGCTGCGGCTTTTGCCGAACTGCGGCCCCGCGCCGAGGAGATCGGAACCGGGAACGATCTCGAGGTCGTGCCCGGCCGCTTCGTCCTGGAACTGCGCCCCGCAGGCATGGACAAAGGCGGAGCACTGCGCGGCCTTATCGCGGAGTTGGACGTCCAGGCCGTCGTGTTCGCCGGTGACGACCTGGGCGACCTGCCGGCGGTGCGAGCCCTGCGTGAGCTGGACATCGTCGGTGTGGTCGTGTGCAGCGACTCGCCCGAGACGCCGGATGAGCTGCGGCAGACGGCCGACCTGGTCGTCGACGGCCCGGACGGCGTCATCAACCTCCTGCGCACATTGTCCTGACCCGCTAGGCGGGACGCCACGTCCAGGTCATGGTCGCGGCGAGCGGCTGGCCGGGGCTCACCAGGACGGGTTCTGAGTTGAGCGCGTCCGGCGGCCCGGTCTGTGGCTCGACGCACAGCGAATCCAGCGGCTCGGTGTAGACGACTCCGTATCTGGTGTCGCCCGAGATCGCCAGCGAAAGGGCGTCCGGCCAGGTGAGCGTGACCGGCCACCGCACTCCGTCGAAGCAGTCGTCCCACGGCTGCTCCGAGATTGACCCTCGCTCGCCGGTGGGTATGCCGGTGGCGTCCCGGACGAGCATCGACTCGGCATCGAAGCTCAACTCGACCGGTTCACCGTCCGGTGTCAGTCGCCGCCGGAACCACGGGTGCCAGCCGACGCTGGCCGGAAACGCCTTGTCGTCGGCGTGCACCTCGACCCGGAAGTCGGCCACGCGTTCGCCGAGGCGGATGACCTGCCGGACGTACCCCCGCCACGGCCACCGATCGTCCAGTGCACAGTCGATCGTCGCCGAGTCGCCCGTGACGTCGGCCACCCACCACGGCCGGTCGACCACCGTGCCGTGGATCGCGTGCGGGCCCCAGTTGACGGGCAGGTGGTGTTCGTGGCCGTCGAAGGCGAACCGTCCGTTCCGGATCCGTCCCGCCCAGGGCGCCATCACGAAGCTGCCCCAGTGGAACGGGCTTGTGGGGTCTTCATGAGCGAGGAGTTCGACGCCGCTGACCGAGAAGTGGGTGACCCGTCCGCCGGCGTCGAGGTCCAGGTGCATGACGGCGTCGCCGCCGGCGAGCGTGATGTCGCGATGATCCATGCTCAGAACTCCCCGCCCAACCTCCGCCGGAACACCGGCCGGAGTGGGCGCTCGTTGTAACCACCGTCCACCAGGCCGGCGTGGACCTCGAAGACGTTCCGGGACGCAGGGTCGCCTGTGCGCACCCATGACCAGCCGGCAGCAATCACGTACAGCACGAGCATGACCGGGCCGAGGCAGAAGGCGTACTGGGTCGCGTGCCGGGACTCGTGCCCAAGCAGTGTCGGCCGGCGTTGGAGGATCTCCTCGTCCCGTTTGAACAGCACGACATTGCCGAGGGTGAACGCCGGCGCCGGTGGCACCGGCATGCGGTAGCGGTAGCCGAGGAGGAGCCCTTCCGGGCCGACCTTCATGTGAGCCCTTCCGACCACGGCGAGGACGAGTCCGAGCGCAGTGGAGAGATTGATCACGTTGATCACCAGACGGACCCAGTGAGCAGCCTTCACGGCCGCAATCCTCCCACGCGAGATCACCCGTTGAACGGCAGAAGTCGATATGTAGCGCCACCCGCATGGGAGAGGCGCATCGGCTGGAAGCGGCGTTCGTCGTCCGCCGGCTTGAATGGTGGGATGCCCGTCTCGACATATGGGCGCTTCAGCGGGCGGTGGGGTCTCTTGCGTAGAGTTTCGACCACTTCATCCAGAGGGGCAGAGGGATCCGGCCCGGCGAAGCCCCGGCAACCACCGCGTCGCGGAAGGTGCCAATTCCGGCCCGCGACTAGGCGGGAGAGATGAGGGAGGTATCTCGCATTGACTGTCACCATCAACGCCGCTACGCCCGCGAGCCCTGGGCGGCATCCTGACCTCGGACCGGCCAACGGCCTTTCATGTCGTGAGTGCGGAGCCACATCGCCACTCGGCCCGTTCTATGCGTGCACCGAATGCTTCGGTCCGCTGGAAGTCGCGTACGACTTCGGGCGGGTGACCAGGGAGCAGATCGAAGCCGGCCCGAAATCCATCTGGCGCTATCGTGACCTGCTGCCGGTGCCGGCCGGCGTGGCGGAGATCCCGAACACCGATCCCGGCTTCACCCGGCTCGTGCGCGCCGACAACCTGGCCCGCGAGCTGGGCGTCAAGACGCTCTGGATCAAGGATGACTCCGGCAACCCGACGCACTCGTTCAAGGACCGCGTCGTGGCCGTGGCCTTGGCCGCCGCGCGCGAGCTGGGTTTCTCGGTCCTGGCGTGCCCGTCCACGGGCAATCTGGCGAATGCGGTGGCCGCTGCGGCTGCCCGGGCGGGGATTCGCAGCTACGTCTTCGTGCCGTCCAACCTTGAGCGTCCCAAGATCGTCACGTCCGCTGTGTACGGGCCGACGCTCGTGGCGGTCGAGGGCAACTACGACGACGTGAACCGGCTCGCGTCCGAGCTGGCGGGTGAGCACGAGGACTGGGCGTTCGTCAACGTCAACGTCCGTCCGTACTACGCCGAGGGGTCCAAGACGCTCGGGTTCGAGGTCGCCGAGCAGCTCGGCTGGCGGCTCCCGTCGCAGGTGGTGATCCCGGTGGCCAGCGGCGCGCAGCTGGTCAAGGTCGACAAGGCGTTCCGTGAACTGCTCTCGCTCGGACTGGTGGAAGGCGAGCCGCCGCGGATCTACGGCGCGCAGGCCGAGGGCTGCAACCCGGTGGCGGCGGCGTTCAAGGCCGGGCACGACGTCGTGCGTCCCGTCCGGCCCGACACCATCGCCAAGTCGCTGGCCATCGGCAACCCGGCCGACGGGCCGTACGTTCTGGACGTCGCGCGCCGGACGGGCGGCGCGGTCGACGACGTGAGTGATGACGAGGTCGTGGAGGGTATTCGGCTGCTGGCCCGGACGGAGGGCATCTTCGCGGAGACCGCTGGCGGCGTGACGGTGGCCGTGCTGGCCAAGCTGTTGCGCGCGGGTCTGCTGGACCCGGACGTCGAAACCGTCGTGTTCAACACCGGACAGGGGCTGAAGACGCTCGACGCTTTGACGTCGGCCGTTGGCCCGGCGGCGACCATCCCGCCCACGACCGAAGCATTCCACGCCCTGGAGGTAGTGCCCCGATGAGCAGTACTGTCATTGTCCGCGTCCCGACGATCCTCCGGACGTACACGGCCGGCGAGTCCGACGTGTCGGTTGGGGTTGGTGAAGGCGCGACCCTGTCTGATGTGGTTGGCGCTCTGGACTCCGCCTATCCGGGCATCGCCGGGCGCGTCCTCGACGATGCCGGGCAGATCAGGCGATTCGTCAACGTGTACGTGAACGACGACGACGTGCGCTTCGCGTCCGGCCTGCAGACTCCCACGCCGGACGGCACCAAGGTGTCGATCATTCCCGCGGTCGCCGGCGGCTAGGCGTACTTCCCGGTCGCCAGGGCGAGTAGTCGATCTCCGCCAGCGGTATGGCGTGAAGAATGCCGGACCGGTGTTGGTCAGGATGCACCTATGTCGGTTAAATCGGACGGTGAACCAAGATCCGTCCGGCATTCTTCACAAGGGAAGCGCGGGAAAGGCCCTTGGCTCGGGTGCAGGGCTCAGCTGACCGTGACGTCGTTGAGGCCGAAGGTCTCCTCGATCCACGGGAACCCCCACAGGAAAAGGGCGATGACGACGGCGGCAACAAGGATCAGCGCAATGAAAGTCTGAACCGGCCACGGACCTGGAAGATGACGCCATACCCACGCGTACATCAGACCTCTTCCCCGCTGGTCAGTACGCCACTGACGTACATTCGCTGCGTCGAGCCGTACCGCGGGTGGCACGTCGTCAAGGTGATCCGGCGTTCGTTCGGCTCGGCTTCCACGCCCGAGCCGGGCACCGGGTCGATGACCCAGACGTCTGTCGGCTCGATGATCGTCGGGCCTGCGTCCACCGTGTAAGTCCACGTCCCGTCTGCCGTCTGGATCTCTATCGTGTCGCCAACCTGGAGCTCGTCGAGGTTGTGGAACGGAGCGCCGTGCCCCGAGCGGTGGCCGGCGATCGCGAGGTTTCCCAGCTCGCCGGGATTGGCGGAATCGGGGTAGTGGCCGGGTCCGCGCGCCAGGCTGCCAAGGTCGACGTCATCGACCACGATCCACTCCCAGTCATCACCGAGCCTTGGCATTCGAATTATGCCGAAGACGCCATCGAGGCCGGTCGTGTCGTCCACCTCAACAGACGCGTCCTGCTCCTCAACAGACGCGTCCTCCTCCTGTGGCGCCTCCCAGACCGCTTCGATCTGCTCGCGCATGTCGTCTTGCGCCCGCTCGGTCTGGATGCCCGTTCCCCAAAGCACATAGGCCACATAGAGCAAGACCAAAACGCCCGCAGTCAGCAGGAGTTCACCGAGGAATCCAAGAGCTTTGCTGACGGGCCCGCGCCCTCGAGTGCGGCCGTTGCGGGCGCTCCGATGCATCTGTTGAGGGTACTGGATCAGCGTGTAAGGTCGTCCCCGGTCGGGGTGACGCGAGCGCGGAACCAGGCACGCAAGACCTTCCGAAACGGGGCTTGGGGTGGGTGGAGCGAGCACGACCCGGGCCCCGGGAAGATGGCGGGGCCCGACGACGCCCCTGCACAGGGAGAAGGAATGGCTCAGGGCACCGTGAAGTGGTTCAACTCCGAGAAGGGCTACGGCTTCATCGCCGTAGACGGCGGAAATGACCTCTTCGTTCACTACACCGCCATCCAGATGGATGGGTACCGCAGCCTCGAAGACGGCCAGCGGGTGGAGTTCGAGGTCGGCGAGGGCCCCAAGGGTCCGCAGGCCGAGCAGGTGCGGATCGTCTGAGATCAGCACCGACACGGCCCGGTTCTGGATCTTCCGGTACCGGGCCGTTCAGCGTCCAGGCCTCGTAGGCTGGCAGCGTGACGGACGTCGTGATCGTCGGATCGGGCCCGAACGGGCTGGCGGCGGCTGTGATTATGGCTCGGGCGGGCCTGCAAGTCGAGGTGTTCGAGGCGCAGGACACCATCGGCGGCGGTGCTCGCACTCTCGAACTCGGCCTCGCCCCCGGCGTGCGGCATGACCTGTGCTCGGCCGTCCATCCGATGGCCGCTGCGTCGCCGTTCTTCCGGGTGTTCGACCTCGCGGCGCGCGGCGTCGAGCTCAGGTATCCCGAGGTGTCGTACGCCCAGCCGCTGGACGGTGGTCGCGCCGGGATCGCCTACCGCGACCTGGAGCGGACGATCGAAGGCCTGGGCGCGGACGGTGCGTCCTGGCGGCGACTGATGAAGCCGTTGGTGGACCACGCCGGCGGAGTCGTCGAGTTCGGGACGTTCGACCGGCGCCGTATTCCGCACGCGCCGTTCACGGCTGCCCGCGTCCTGTTCGCCACGCTCGACCAGGGCTCGGCGCTGTGGAACCGGCGGTGGCACACGGACGTCGCCCCGGCCCTGCTCAGCGGGGTGGCGGCACATGCGATCACGCCACTTCCGAGCCTGGCTGCCGGTGCGGCATCCCTGGTGCTGGCCGCGCTGGCTCATGCACCCGGCTGGCCGCTTGCAGCTGGTGGCAGCCAGGCGATCACCGACGCGCTTGTCGCGGACCTCAAGGCTCATGGCGGCACCATCACGACGGGCGTGGAGGTGACCGACCTCGGCGAGTTGCCGGCAGCTTCGGCCTACCTGTTCGACACCACGCCGGCCGCGTTGGTCCGCATCACGGGCGATCGGATGCCTGCCCGCTATGTACGGGCGGTGTCGCGCTATCGGTACGGCAATGCGGTCGCCAAGGTCGACTTCGCCCTCTCTGGTCCGGTGCCATGGGCGCATCCCGAAGTGCGCCGGGCCGGGACGATCCATCTGGGCGGTACGCGGGCGGAGATGGCTGCAGCCGAGGCGGCGGTCTTCGACGGACGGCACGCCGATCACCCGATGGTGCTGGCCTCCGACCCGTCCGTCCTCGACCCTGATCGGGTCGTGGGTGGAATCAGGCCGTTCTGGACGTACGCCCACGTCCCGGCGGGTTCGACGGTGGATGTGGGTGACACCGCGCAGGCGCAGATCGAGCGATTCGCGCCGGGCTTCAGTGACGTCGTGGTGGACCGGCAGGTCATTCCCGCGGCGGAGATGGAGCGGCACAACGCCAACTACATTGGCGGCGACATCGCGGCCGGGGCAGTGACGATCTGGCAGATGCTGGCACGGCCCGCGCTGCGGTGGGATCCGTACGCGACGCCGCTTCCGGGCGTGTACCTGTGCTCTCAGTCCACCCCTCCCGGGCCGGCCGTCCATGGAATGTGCGGCTGGCACGCGGCCAAACGCGCGCTACGCGACCGGTTCGGGATCCGCCGACTGCCGTCCCTCGCGCCGTAGCCGTGCGTTTGCGTGCCGCTGCGCCCACGGCGCGAGCTGTTCCAGTGGGACGAAGGCCAACCAGCAGATGACCGTCGGCAGGAAGTGAATGCCGAGCGCGAGGTAGGTCATCAGGTGGAAGCTGAGGTAGAACACGATCGACAGCGCAAGCAACCGGTCGCGCAGGAACAGCACAACTGGTGAGGCGAACTCGGCGATGATGAGCACCCATTGGGCCATCCGCAGGATCGCGGGGTACTCGAGACACAGAGCTGCAATCGCAGCTCGGCGGGCCGCGCGACCAGTTCGTCCAGCAGCAGATCGACAGCCTGAGCCAGCGCTTCAGCAGCCTTCCGACCGAGGCGGCGCAATCGATCGTCGACGGCGCGGTGCTGACGAGCCAGGCCGACGAGTTCGGGGTCTCCGTGAGCGAGGAGGAGCTCGACGCCGGAGTCGCGGAGCGCCTGACGCTCCCCGAGCGGGTCAACGCCAACCTGATCGTCGTGGATGCGCTCCCGGAGGACGCGGAGCCCGACGACGAGCCGACAGACGAGCAGATCGACGCTGCCGTCGCCGAAGCCCAGGAGGCGATCGACCGCATCGAAGGCGGCGCCGAGTTCGCCGCCGTGGCGAGCGAGGTCAGCGACGACGCAACTGCCGCGAGCGGTGGGGCGCTCGGCTGGTTCGCCGCCGACGACCCGGCC
>JASLBX010000532.1 GCA_030146385.1 Jiangellaceae bacterium
ATCGGCAGCCGGGACGGACGCGAGCCGCGAGACGCTCGAGGCCCGCGTAGCGCGGACGGATATCCGAGCGTGAGCAGGAGGGTCAGGACGACACCGGCACCGACCGTAGTGCCAACTCCCAGGGGCGGGTCGGCGAACACCTGCGTCACGAGATACACCAGGCCCCACGTTGCGGCAAGGACCACGGCCAGTGGGAGGCTACCGCCGCGCATCGCCTAGTCCTCGCGAGTCCGCTTCCGGGTCCACCCCAGCGATGGTAAGCCGGGCCAATCGCTCAGCTTGCCGGTCGGCGGCAGTTCCGTGCATCTTCAGCCACAGCCGTTCCAGATCGGCCGGCACGGCGGTGCGCCGCGACACCAGTACCGTGACGGCCGCGGCCAGCGGAGCGGCGACCATCGTCGGAGTCATCAGCATCTCGCCGAGCCCGCCGTCGCCGACCACCGCGCCGGCGATGAACATCGCAATTGCGGACACCGCACCGACGACCATGCCCGCGACCGCGCCCGCCGCCGTGGTGCGCCGCCACCAGATCGACAGGATGAACACCGGAGTGAGCGCGGACCCGGCCAGCGCAAAGGCCCAGGTCACCATGGTGGCGACGATCGAGGGCAGAAACGCCGTCAACGATTCGGGACGCAACCCCAGCGCCAACCCGGCCGAGACGAAGGCCACGAACACCACCGTGGCGCGACCGGCCCACACCGCCTGCCGCTGCGTGGCCCGCGGGTTGATGTGCCGCTCGTACACGTCATGACCCCACGAGGCCGCGGAGGCGAGCAGCAGACCGGCGATCGTCGACATGACCGCGATCAGCGCGCCCGCGGCCACCAGGCCCAGGCCCGCCTCTCCCCCGTAGATCCGTCCGAGTACCGGCAGTGCGTGCTCCGGAACCCGCAGCACGCCGTCAACCGTCAACTCCTCCAGCCAGGGGTGCTCGTCTACAGCGCCCGGGATAAGCGCCCGGGCGGCGGTCCCGAGCATCACCGCGAGCGCGTAGAACAGTCCGGCCAGGCCCAGCACCCACACGGTCGTCATCCGGGCCGCGGTGCCGGTCGGGCTGGTGAAGTAGCGGTTCATCACGTGCGGCAGACCGGCCGTCCCCATCACCAGCGTGATGATCAGTGCGAACTGGCCGAGTCCGCCGTAGCGCGCACCGGGCTCGCCGAAGCTGGCGGGCGCGTCGCCGGCCTCCAGCCGGTTGGGGGTGGTCTCCAGCTCCCACGCCCCGTCCACGTTTACGGGGTTGACGAGCGGCTCGACGGCCAGCTCCGCTACGGCTCCGCCGTAGTTGAAGCCGGACGCGAGGACGGCGATCGCCAGCCAGACGAGCGCCGACAACAGCAGTAGGAACTGGACGGCCTGCGTCCACGTCGTCCCCCGCATGCCGCCAAACGCCACCAGGCCGGTGATCGCGGCCGTCGAGATGATCACACCGGTGGCGTACGGTGCGAGCCCGCCGATGCCCTGCCCGACAAGCAGCTGCCAGGTGATCCCGCTGCCCACCGCCTGCGGCACGAGGTACGACAGGATGATCAGCTGCACGACGCCGACCGCCACCAACCGCACCCGGTCGGACGCCAGCCTGCGCCCGAGGAAGTCGGGAATCGAGAACTCGCCGAACCGGCGCAACGGCGCGGCCACGAACAGGAGCACCGGGACGAAACCCGCAGCGAATCCGGTCGCGTACCACACACCGTCCAGCCCTGAGACGTACACAGCGGCCGCGACCCCGAGGAACGACGCAGCCGAGAAGTAGTCACCGCAGATCGCGCTTGCGTTCGTCGCCACACCCACCCGCTGGCCCGCGAGATAGAAGTCCAGAGTGGACACGCCGCGGGGCCGGATCACGAGGGCGAGCCCGCCGACGATGAGCAGCAGGGCGACCAGAACGACGAGACTCGCCGTGTTCACTGCTGCCCGCCATCGTCGGTGGCGTCGTCGTCCGGGCCGCCCAGCATCCGCGACTCGACGGCAGTCGACAGGGTGGCGGCCGCCAGTCCGATCGCGAAGAAGAAGACGTACAGCCCGAACGCGGCCATCACGAAGCTCGGGCTCATGCCGCCTACGAGCCGGCCCTGCGACCACCAGTCGAGCAACAGCGTCAGCCCTGGCACGCCGCCGATCGCGACGAGGAACACCACGAAGTAGCCGACGGCCACCCGCCGTAGAGTCCGGACCGTAGCGTCGACCTCCGCCGGAGTGTCGTGCTCGTCCGCGTCGCTGTTCATGGCCGCGAACCCTACGGGAGGCTCAACCGCGGCGGAAGAACTATGTGGCCAACCACATCCGGTAGCCGGCGCGCAGCAGGATCACCGCGCCACCCGCGGCCATCACCAGGCCCATGCCCGGCAACAGCTGCCCCCAACTGTCCGTCGTCGCACTCAACTGGATGAGCCGGGCCGACTGCCAGACGACAATGGCGGCCACCGCTGCGCCCGGAATGACCGCGTGGGCTATGGCGACCTTCCGGTACGGCAGCAACGCTCCGGCGATCGCGAGGAATCCGGCGCTCAGCGTCCACAGGCCCGGGCCGGCCGTGCCGGACAGCGAGCCCAGTGGAGTCGACACCCACGGCAGCAGGGACCCGACGAGGGTGATCAGGCCACCGACGATCATTCCAGCACTACCCACGTGCAGGATACGCCGCCTCGCGAGGGGGGAATTCGGGGCGCTGGGGCTGCTGGCGTGGGATGTCGACATGTCCGGATGCTATGCCCGCAACCTGCCGTTAACCCAGCCCTTCGTCCGTGAACGGTCGCTATGCGCCCACCGGCGGCTCAGTCAGCCGCCCAGCGGTCTGGGCGGCCCTGCCAGTACCGGTCGCACAGCGGTTGCGACCGCTCGCAATGTGGGATCCACCGTCCGCTGATCGGCTCTTGCAGCCGGGAACCGCATTCCCGTTCGCTTCGCAGAAACGGGGGTTGCAGACCTGACCCACGGGTCAGCCACCCACGGGTCAGCCACCGAAGGGAGCCCGGCATGGCTGATACAGAACGCGCGGCCGAGAGCCGCGACGACGAGTCGCCGCCCGTCGACGACTCGTGGCGAAAGGAGTACTGGAGGCGGAACCTCCGCCTCATGGTGATCCTGCTGAGCATCTGGTTCACGGTCTCGTTCGTCTGCGGAATCCTGCTCGTCGAGCAGCTGAACGAGATCGTGATCAACGGCTTCCCGCTGGGATTCTGGGTCGCCCAGCAGGGGTCGATCTACACATTCGTGCTGCTCATCCTGGTCTACGCGCTGCGTATGGACCGGCTGGACGACGAGTTCGGCGTCAGCGAGCGCGACGGTAACGGGAGGCGGCTGTGAGCGACATTCAGGTCTGGACGTTCGTCTTCATCGCCCTGTCCTTCGGGACGTACATCTTCATCGCCTGGCGCAGCCGGGTGAAGGAGACGTCCGGCTTCTACGTCGCTGACCAGGGCATCCCGACCATCGCAAATGGTGCGGCGGTCGCCGCGGACTGGATGTCTGCGGCGTCGTTCATCTCGATGGCCGGCCTGATCGCGTTCCTGGGTTCGGACGGCTCGATCTACCTGATGGGCTGGACCGGCGGCTACGTGCTGCTGGCCCTCCTGCTCGCGCCGTACCTGCGCAAGTGGGGCAAGTTCACGGTGCCGGAGTTCGTCGGCGACCGGTACTCCGAGCTGGTCCGGACGATCGCCGCAGTCGCTGCGATCATTATCTCGTTCACGTACGTCGTCGGCCAGATGCGCGGCGGCGGCATCGTGTTCAGCCGGTTCCTCGACCTCGAGATCACCGGCGGCGTCATGGTCGCTGCGGCGATCATCTTCATCTATGCGGTGCTGGGCGGCATGAAGGGCATCACCTGGACGCAGGTGGCGCAGTACACCGTCCTGATCATCGCCTACCTGATCCCCGGGTTTGCCGTTGCCCAGCAGATGACGGGCTTCCCGATCCCGCAGGTGACGTTCGGCCAGATTTTGGACGAGCTCAACGCGATCAGCACCGAGTTCGGGCTGAACGAGTACACGCAGGCGTTCGCCGCGCGGCCACAGATCGACGTGTTCCTGGTCGCGATGTCGCTGATGATCGGAACGGCCGGCCTGCCGCACGTGATCATCCGCTTCTACACGACGAAGAGCGTGCGCGGGGCGCGGTACTCCGCATTCTGGGCGCTGTTCTTCATCGCGCTGCTGTACACGACCGCTCCCGCGGTGGGCGCGTTCACCAAGCTGAACCTGCTGCAGGACGTTCAGGGGGTGCCGGCGGCCGAGCTACCGTCCTGGATCGAGAACTGGGCGGCGACCGGACTGGTTACCGTCGCGGAAGGCGCCGAGACGATCGAAACGGTGAGCAACAACGTCGACTCTGGCGCCGACCTGATAGTCAACAACGACATCCTGGTGCTGGCCAGTCCGGAGATCGCCGGGTTGCCGGCTCCAATCGTCGGGCTCGTGGCGGCGGGCGGTATGGCAGCGGCCATGTCGACCGCGGCCGGGCTGCTGCTGGTCATCTCCTCGTCGGTGTCGCACGACCTGTACTTCCGGCGGATCCAGAAGACGGCCACGGACGCGCAGCGGCTGCGGGCCGGCCGGATCGCGATGGCCGGCGCCGTGCTCGTCGCGGTGTACGGCGGCATCAACCCGCCGGCGTTCGTCGCGCAGGTGGTGGCGTTCGCGTTCGGGTTGGCGGCGGCCAGCTTCTTCCCGATCATCGTGCTCGGGATCTTCTGGAAGCGGTGTAACGCGGTCGGGGCGGCGTCCGGCATGGTCGCCGGTCTGCTGTTCACGATCGTCTACATGGTCTACACGCTCGAGGTGTTCGGGACGTCGGCCAACGACCACATCTTCAACATCAGCCCGGAGGGAATCGGGACGATCGGAGCTCTGGTCAACTTCGTTGTGACGATCGTGGTGTCGAAGCTGACGCCACCGCCGCCGAAGCACCTGATCGAGATGGTGGAGAACATCCGGTACCCGGCCGCCCGCCGGACGAAGGCTGGTTCCATCGAAGGCGAGCAGGTCTAGGCACGGAAGGAGGTAACTCGTAGGGATCGGGCCCCCGTGCCGCCCAACGGGGCGCCCGATCCCTGCACGTCTGTCGCAGATCCGCTCTGCCAGCCACATCGAGCTTCCACGGTGTCGCGAGCGGCCTGCACCGAGCTTCCACAATGCTGCGCGAAGCGCGCATCAAGGTTCCACGATGCTGCCGGGGTGACATCCTGGAACCTTGGTGCAGCCAATCAACCGCACTGTGGAAGCTTGGTGCAGGCGATCAGCGACGATGGCGGATGACCTGGCCGGCGGGGGTACCCGTCGGTTCTCCCTCAGCAAGCACGGTGACCCCGGCAAGCAGCGTGTACTGGACGCCCGTCGCCAGCTGCCACGGGTCGTCGA
>JASLBX010000535.1 GCA_030146385.1 Jiangellaceae bacterium
CGCCGCGCGGTCGAGCTCGCGCGGCGCGCTGCACGGATGGCGGCCTGGGCATTGCCTGCTTGCAGCCACGCGCCGGCCAGCGTGTCGTACGTGCGTACTTCAAGCTGCTGCAGCTCCTGGCGGGTGTGCTCGACCCAGGGCCCTGCCTCGCCGGGCAGGAATGGGCGGCGCAGGACGGCCGAAGCTACCGCGGCGGCCGGCCAGGCCTTACCGGGATCGCAGTGCGCGAGCGCACCTTCGGCGAGGTCGAGCGAGTTGACCGCCTCACGCAGGTCGATCCACGTTCCCTCCGGCAAGCGGAGTTCGTAGCATCCGTGCGACGCTTCCAACGCGCGCGCACCGTAAAGACCGACGCGGTCCAGAATCCTCCGGAGCTTGCTAACGATCGCGTTGAGAGCGGTGTGCCACGCTTCAGGTAAGTCCTCGCCCCAGAGGACATCCGCCAACTGATCTCGTTCCACCCGCCGTGGACTCGCCGCGAGGTAGACGAAGGCGAGCCGTCCCTGCCGGCCAGGGAAATCCGACGGTTCGATCAGCCGGTCAGGGCTCTCGATCATGACGCGCCCGACCAGGTATACCCGGAGCAACCTGCCTCCAATTCGTGCCCATGGTGTCGCCAATCGCGACGGCTTAGATTTGACACCGTACGCCGGGCGAGGGGAGGAAGCCATGAACGAGAACCGAGCCAGCGTGATCGAGTGCCCATGTGGCGCCGTCGTAGAGGGCACGAGCGCCGAGGACGTCGTCGCCAAGGCGCAGGTGCACGCGAGAGAAACCCACGACATGGACCTGTCGCGCGATCAGGCACTCGCGATGGCACGGCCCGCTTGAGCGCCGGGGGGCCGCAGGGCCGTGGTGACACCACACGTCACCTCGGACCCCGCGCGCCGGCCGCCCCGGCTCGAATGCGGCCTTCGCGTGCTGCGTCCCCGCACTGAGGACGCTGGGCAGACTTCAGACCTTGCTGAGCGGGAGTCCTCCCCATGGCACCAGGCCGTGCTCGACGGCGAACAACGTGGCCGCCGCCCGTGTGGACACGCCGATCTTGCCGTAGGCGTTCTGGATGTGCCGGTCGGCCGTCTTGACCGAGATCGTCAGCGCTCGTGCGATCTGCTTGGTCTGCATTCCTCGCGCCACTAGCCCGATGACCTCGGCCTCGCGCTCCGTGAGACCGGCCGGACGCTCGAATCTGGGTGCGGGGTGGCCGCCAGCCTCCACGACCGCCGCCACCATGTCCGGGTCCAGGATTCCGTCTCGGGCTTGGTCAGCAAGGATGACGGAAGCTTCCTCAGGAGACCGGGCTGCACGGTAGGGCCGCGGCTCGAGCTTTGCCTGGTACGCGTCGGCAGCGGCCAGCAGCCGACAGAGCGGCGGCAACGTGGCGGCCCCGACGCCTCTGTGGTATCCCGACCCGTCGAGGCGCTCGTGGTGGTCGCGGCCGATCGCCGCCAACCGTGCGAGAGCTGGCGAGCGTACGAGAACTCGCTCCGTATGGTACGGGTGCAGCCGGACCTGCTCCCATTCGTCTGTGTTGAGTGGACCCGTCTTCGCCCAGACGCGCGGGTCGACAGCCGTCCTGCCCAAGTCGTGAAGGTGGCCGGCTCGGCGTACGGCGGTCTCGTCAGCATCGTCGAACCCGCAGAGCTTGGCACCGGCCGCGGCGAGTTGCCCGACTCCTGCCGAGTGCCCGGACAGGTACGGCGAGGCCAGATCGGAGAAGGCACCCATGGCCGCCAGCGCCCGGTCCAGCGCCGATTCGTCCAACCTGAAGTGGGGTCGCGGTTCGGCGTCCAGAACCTGATCCCACGCCGACTCTGGCTCGGCCGGACCAAGGATCTCCAGAGCGTTGTCGACGAACGTCATGGCCACCTGAGGATCAAATGCGTGGCCGGCCCGGCTTCGAATCACCTCGATGACGTAGTCGTCGTCGCCCATGAGTCGCTGGTAGGCGGCGTCCCGTGCGACCTGGGCGATTCGCAGTGAAAGCGGTACCTCGTCCGCCTTGGCCCGGCGGAGGACGCTCTTCCCGTCCCATCGCTCGGTGAGCAGGTGGAACTGGGCAGAGATGGACGGGGGTACGCCTACCTGTTCAGCCAGCTTCTCGGCGACCTCGCACAGTGACCTGAAGTGAGCCTTTCCGAACTTCGCTGCCTTGGGTATCCCGGCGACGACCTCGTAGGCCCGGCGCGGCCACGGGTCTTCTGGAGACGGAATCGCGCCGAGGATGCCGGCCGCCATTTGCGCCTGCGATCCGAACTGGCGGTGAGTCATACTCGCGCTCAGGCTTCCGCCGAACACGCGGATCTTAACGTCGGCGTCGGTAGTGCATCCCGTGTACGCAAGCAGGCAGGCGTAGTAGGCCTGAGCGGCCGTCTCCCGGTCCACGTTGAGGGCGTCGCACAGTCGCATCGTGACCAACGTGGCGTGCAGCCCGTGCTCGAGCGGAAAGCCCATTCCGAGGTCGGTGGCCAGGCACAGCGAGGCGATCACCTCGGCGGCCCTGATGCGCTCCTTGTCTGACGCCTGTGTGCCCCCCATAGGGGGAGCCTACTGCCGGTGCTAACGGATTGGGTGGACTCGCGACGCTCGAAGCAGGCGGACAGCAAGCACGGCGATGCAGGGGAACCAGACCGCGAGGAAGATCCACTGAGCGAGACCGAGCCAGTCGTGAAGCGGCGCGCCGGGTGGCCGCACCAGGGCACCAAGGGCTACGAACAACAGCAGTAGAACGGCGCCAACGTCGCGCGCATGCCGAGCCAGGTCCGACCACCGTGGGTCGTGAGACAGCCGTCGCGCAAGCGCCAGGGCGGCAAAGCCGGCGCTCCCGAACGCGACGAATCCGGCGATGGCGTGCGGGACGCTGCCGTCGGTGAAGGCGCCCGACGCGTCGACGGCTGGCCACACCGCCGCCCCTATGAGGCCAAGCCCGAACAAGCCCAATAGCTGCGCACCTGGATCGAAATGCCTGTGGGGACGGATCGTAATGTGCAGGCCGAGGCTGAACCCGACCAGCAACACCCCGGTTCCAGCGAACGTGACGTCTTGAATCCACCCCGTTGGTCCCGCGGCTAGGGCGCTGATCGGATCGTGGATGAGCTCGTGCTCGTCCCTCGCCAGACTCTGCACGAGTGCGGACACCGCGAATCCAACCGGCGCCAGGATTCCGGCGACCGCCAGCAGCCTGATCACGGTGCTGGTCTCGGCACGTTCGGTTTGTAGCTGGGTCGTCATGCGATCACCTCTGTCGGTCGGGTGACGGGTGGCATCGCCACAATCCGAGCGTCGGGTATTGGTTCGGTGGGCAGGCCGTTGCGGACGAAGTTGTGAATCTGGACGGACGCGGAGATCGCGCAACCGGGGATGAACCCGAACTGGGTGGTGACCACCGCGTAGGCGATCCAGGGCAGTTGAACGGACCCTCCGAGCAGCCATGCCCACCAGCGTCCGGATCCGGCCGACCAGAGGGCGACGACCTGGAGCCCGGTGAGCAACCAGGGCCAGTAGCGGGGAGCGCCAAGGGGAGTCGTGTCGCCCACGGCCGTGACGACGACGGCCGCGGACAGACCCACGCTGCCGAACGCCGCGAAGAGCAGGCGGCTGCCGATGGCGGAGTCTTGCCCAACGTTTCGAATGCGGTTATTCGCGCGCGTCCTCACATCCAGGACGCTAGGGGGAACTTCAGGGCTTGCGTATCGGGAATTCTCCCCACGGCATCAGGCCGTGCTCCGCGGCGAAGAGCGTTGCCGCCGCTCTGGAGGACACACCCATCTTGCGGTAGGCGTTCTGGATATGGCGGTCGGCCGTCTTGGTCGAAATGCCTAGCGCACGAGCCACCTGCTTGGTCTGCAACCCACGGGCGAGCAGGGGCACCACCTCTGCCTCGCGCTCGGTGAGCCCGGCGGGGCGGCCCATCGGCGGCGCCTTCTCGCCGGCGGCCTCGACCACCGCTGAGACTGCTTCAGGATCGAGCTTTCCCTCCTTTGCCCGTCCAACCGTGATCTCGGCGGCCTCCGCCGGTGAGAAGGGCTTCCGGTACGCCCGCGGTTCGGCCTTGGCGCGGAAGGCATCGGCGGCTGCCAGCAGCCGGGCAGCCGGGGAGAGAGACGTCGCGCTGACACCGCGGTGATACCCCGACCCGTCGAGCCGCTCATGATGGGCACACGCCATATTCGCCAGCGGAGCAAGAAATGAGGAGCGGAAGAAGATCCGCTCGGTGTGGTAGGGGTGGAGCCGCACCTGCTCCCACTCATCGGCGGTAAGCCGTCCTGGCTTCTCCCAGATGCGGGGGTGCACGGCCGTCCGCCCCAGGTCGTGGAGGTAGCCGGCGCGGCGCATCGCCTGGATGTCGGAGTCGCTCAGCCCGAATCGCGCGCCCGCTTGGGCTGCGAGCTCACCCACCCCGGCTGCGTGACCCGACAAGTAGGGGGATGCCAGGTCGGAGAAGGCCCCCAAGGCGGCCAGGGCGCGGTCGATGGCCTCATCCTCCAGGGTCAGCCATGGCTTGGGCTCCGCCGCGAGCACCGCTTCCCATACCGAGTCAGTGTCGTCACGGAGGACGTCGGGGGCATTATCCGCGAACGCCTCGGCAATCGCCGGGTCGAATGCGTGCCCGCCCCGGCTGCGGATGGTCTCCACCACGTGCTGGTCGTCGCCGATGAGCCGCTGGTAGGTGGCGTCGCGTCCGACGTGGATGATGCGCATCGGCAGCGGAATCTCATCTCCCTTCGCCCGGCGCAGGTTGCTCCAGCCGTCCCAGCGCTCAGTGAGGAAGGGAAACAAGCCATGGATGGAAGGAGGGAGACCCATCTGTTCGGCGAGCATCTCCGCCACTTCGCATACGGCAACGAAGTGCGGCTTGCGGAACTGGGCGGCCTTGGGAAGTCCCACGGTGACCTGGTAGGCGCGGACAGGCCAGCGCGCCTCCGGATCGGGCAGAGCCCCTAGAGCGCCGGCGGCGGCCTCGAGCGGAGAACCGAACATGCGGTGGACTCCGGTCGTGGTCATGCTGCCATGGAAGATGTGCGCCCCCACCTCGGCGTCGGTGGTGCATCCCACGTGCATGAGAAGTGCGGCGTAGTACGTGCGCGACGCCGTCGCCGAATCGACACCGAGGACGTCGCACAGCCGCATCGTGGTCAACGCGGCGTGGAGCCCGTGCTCGAAGGGAAAGCCCATCCCGAGGTCGGTGGCCAGGCACAGCGAGGCGATCACCTCGGCCGACCTGATGCGCTCTGTGTCCGACGACCCCGCGTCCCCCATGGGTGGAGCCTACTGCTGGGAGCGCCCGAGTCCGGTATGTGCCGGGACTCGGGCGTCGCCCCCCGCCCATGGGAAGAATCAGCCGGTTGCCGGCATCACCTGGATGGTGCCGGCAAAGCACTGGTTCGCTGCGTCATAGAGCTGGCCCTCCTCGTGCACCCGGCTGCCCGCGTGCTCACCATTAGCGACCAGTCCGTTCATCACGACGGCTCCAGTCTTGAGGTTGAGGATGCCGCTGAGCTGCGCCAGATACGTATCTCCCACCTGCCAGTCGAAGTCGACATGCAGCACACTGTCGGTCTGCCGAAGGCCGGTGAGCTGGGTCTCGAGTTGCTCGCCCCCACCGGTCGGGCCGTGCGCGGTGCCCTGCCATATGCCGGCCAGCGGGTCGACCAGGCACTTGTCGAAGGACCAGATCAGTGGCGCCGAATCCGGGCTGGCGGCGGCCGGCTGGACGAGAGCGACCGGAACAGTGGCCGCGAGAGCCAGGGCTGCGATCGACAAGCCGTGGCGGCTGAGACGTGTGAACCTCATGAGACGTTCCCCCTCCTTGATTTCGCCGCCAGGCGCGCGGCGGTCTGTAAGGAACGTAGGCGCGGCACCGCCTGCGAGGAATCGGGGAATCCCCTTGTCAATCCCTATGCCTGGGTTGAAGTTGCCGGGCGAGCTCGGTTCGGGAGCGGACGCCGAGCTTGCGGTACACCCGGGTGAGCACTGCTTCCACCGTCTTCGGGCTCAGGAACAGCTGGGTGCCGATCTCGCGGTTCGTCGCTCCGGCGGCGGCCAGGTCCGCGACCGACCGCTCTCCGGCGGTGAGTTCGCCGCCACCGTGAGTACCGGCGGCGCGGTCGAGTTCGTCCCTTGCTCGATCGGCCCACAGCGGAGCCCCCGCCGCGGTGAAGATGTCCAGCGCCTCGGTCAACGCTTGCCGGGCGGACGCCTTCTGGCGCGCGCGCCGTCGTGCGATGCCGAGGGCCAGCAGCGACCGAGCCCGCTCGAGTGGCATCTCCAGCCCGTCCATGAGGTGCACCGACTGGAGCAGGCTGTCCTGTGCCCGCTTGAGGTCGCCACCGTGAGCATGGATGAGGCCATCGCAGCGGGCTGCCAGCGCCTGGCAGCCGGGAAGGTTGAGGCGGTCGGCCTGATCCCACAGGCGGACGGCCACCTCGTTGGCTTCGTCGACCCGTCCCACGCCGAGGAACGCCTCCACCGCGTCGCCTTGCCAGCGATAAGTTCCCGGATGCCCCCACCGCATCCGGTCGAGGATGTCCCGGAGGGCCGACTCGTAGCCGTACGCCCCCTCGTAGTGGCCCGCCGAGATCTCCGTGAAGCCGAGAACCAGCAGGTTCTGCACCTCGAAAATGGCATCGCCGGTCGCCCCGGCCATCCGCAGACCCTCACCGGCAAGGCGCCGGGCGGCGTCCAGGTGGCCCCGCCAGGCAGCGACGTGTGCCCGGACGTAGAGCGGGAACTGGTCCCATACGCCATTGGAGGTGATTCGGTAGCCGCTCTCGGCAAGAGCATCCGCAACGTCCAGCCGCCCCCTGCGGATCTCGGCCTCGGCACGATGCAACGCAATGGCGCCCTCCGAGATCAGGTCGTTGTATCCGCGAGCCCGACTCGCGACCTGCTCGAACAGCCGGGCTGCGCGTCCCTGATCCTCGTAGGTGTAGGTCGCGTCCCATCCCAACACCACTTCGGGATGCTCGTAGGCAGGGGCCGAGTCCCAGGTGTGGGCTCGCGCCAACGCCCACGCTCTTGAGTGGGACAGAGGTACGCCCGCGAAGAAGTCGGCATTGGCTTCCCGCATGGCTGCCAGCGCGGCGAGCGACATGTGGCCTCCGGCTCGGGCCTTGGTGCCCGCCTCCGCAGCAATTCTGCGCGATTCAGCAAGATCGCCTGCGACGAGGTAGGCGGATCCCAGTCCCAGCAAAGTCTCAATCTCGTCGACCGGCTGGAGATCAGGCTGTGCCAGTGCCTCATGCAGCAGAGCGATGGCACCGCCAATCTCCTGGCCGACGACATTGGCCAGGGCCGTGAGGCAGCGTGCCCGATGTAGTCCTGGCGGCAGTGCTGTGATCAGCGACTGAAGAAGCTCTCGGGCC
>JASLBX010000536.1 GCA_030146385.1 Jiangellaceae bacterium
GAGGAGGAGGGCTGGATGGAAGTGTTCCCCGAGTCGCTGCTCGAGCAGATCACGGTCGACGGTGGCATCTACTCGGTGCCGGTCAACATCCACCGGTCGAACCTGATCTGGTGGAACCCGGACGTTCTCGAAGAGGCAGGGATTGACGGACCTCCGGCGAGCTGGGACGAGTTCCTCGACCAGGCGGAGACGCTGGAAGGCGCCGGCGTAACTCCGCTGACCGTCGGGCCGCTGTGGACCCAGGAGCACCTCCTCGAGAATGTGCTGCTGGGCGAGCTCGGACCGGACGCCTACGCGGGATTGTGGACCGGCGACACCGACTGGGAGTCGCAGGAGGTCATCGACGCGCTCGACATGTTCACGCAGGTGCTGGAGCACTCCAACATCGGCCAGGCGGCCGCCGACTGGCAGCCGGCCATCGACCCGATCGTGGACGGCGACGCCGCCTACAACGTGATGGGCGATTGGGCGTGGGCTTACTTCGAGACGGTGCGGGGCCTGGCCTTCGAGGAGGGCTACGGCGTCACCGAGTCGCCGGGCACCGAGGGCGTGTTCAACTGGCTGTCCGACAGCTTCACGCTGCCGCTCGATTCGCCGCACCGCGACAACGCGCTTCGGTGGCTGCAGCTCGCCGGCTCGCAGGAGGGCCAGGACACGTTCAACCCAGTGAAGGGCTCGATACCGGCGCGTACTGACCCTGACGAGTCGCTCTACACGGGTTACTTCGAGGAACCTCTCGCGGACTGGAGCGACGAGAGTGTCGTCAAGGTCGGCTCGCTGGCCCACGGGACGGTGGCTGACAACGCGTGGAAGTCTGAGATCGACTCCGCGCTCCAAGAGTTCGTCGGCAGTGGCGACTCGGCGGCGTTCGCGTCCGCCGTGGCGCAGGCCCGCGAGAACACCATGCAGTAGAACGCCCGGCGCGTTTACGTCCCCTCCCGGCTGCACTCGCGGCAGGGAGGGGACTCATACTGGTTCGCGCGGAGGAGGTGGCGGGTGTACCGCTTGCGTAGGTGGGGACCGGCGATTCTGCTGATCTCGCCGTCGCTGCTGGCCCTCGGCCTGTTCGTGTACGGGTTCCTGGGCTGGAATGTGACGGTTTCGCTGAGTGACTGGACCGGGCTGCGTCCGTCCTACGGCAATGTCGGGCTCGAGAACTACGTCCGGCTCGCCGAAGACGGACGGTTCATCAACAGTGTCGGCAACGTCATCGTGTTCACGATCGTGTTCGTCGGCGGCACGCTTCTTGTCGGTTTCTTCCTCGCGTACCTGCTGGAGCGACCGATCCGTGGCGACGGTTTCTTCCGGGCGGTCTTCTTGCTGCCCATGGCAATCTCGCTGATCGCCGTCGGGATCATCTGGCGCTGGCTACTCAACAACGCGACGGGAGGTCAGCAGACCGGGCTGAACCGGTTGTTCAGTTCGATCGGGCTCGACTTCCTGGTCAACGACTGGTTCAAGGCCGGCCAGCCGTTCGCGGTGATGGCTGTCGCGCTCGCCGCCGGGTGGGCGCTCAGCGGCTACATCATGGCGCTGTTCCTGGCCGGGATGCGTGGGGTGTCGGAAGATCTGCGCGAGGCGGCACGGGTGGACGGCGCGAACGAGCGGCGGGTCTTCTGGCACGTGGTGCGGCCGATGCTGCTCGGCGTGCTGATGAGCGCGGTCGTCATCCTCATCCACATCTCGTTCAAGACGTTTGACCTCATCTTCGCGATGGACCCGCAGGGACGCCGGATCGAGATGCCGGCTATCTACATGTGGTTCACGACGTTCGACGGGTTCAACTTCAACCGTGGTGCGGCCATCGCGACGCTGCTCATGGTGGGCGTCTCGCTGGTGATCGTCCCGTACATCGTGTATTCGATGCGGGCGGAGAAGCGGCAATGAGCACTCAGAGCGATACGCCACGGGACCTGCGCATCCGCTCCCAGTGGTCGCCGCACGTTACGACCGTCCGGTACATCGCGCTGTTCGCTCTGGTGTGCCTGTTCCTGATCCCGGTGTACGTGCTGCTGGTCACCGCGATGAAGGACCCGAGCCAGGTGAGCCCGCGGCAGATGTGGGAGCTGCCGGATGCGCTGTCGCTGGACACGTTCCGCACAGTCTGGCCCCGGCTGGAGAACGGCCTGCAGAACAGCTTGATCATGGCGATTCCGGCCAGCATTATCTCGTCATTGCTCGGCGCGGCCAATGGATTCGTGCTGTCCAAGTGGCGCTTCCCCGGGGCGGACTTCGTCTTTCCGCTCATGCTGTTCGGGATGTTCATCCCGTACCAGTCGATCATCATCCCGCTGCGGCAGGTCCTCGCCGATGCGAATCTGACGAACCTGCTGGGACTGACGCTCGTCCACATCATCTACGGCCTGCCGATCACCACGTTGATCTTCCGGTCGTATTTCGCGTCGATATCGGACGAGATCATCGACGCGTCGCAGGTGGATGGCGCCGGATTGCTACGTTCCTTCGCGTTCGTGGCGCTGCCGATCGCCCTGCCGGCGTTCGCGGTGTCGATCATCTGGCAGTTCACGCAGGCGTGGAACGACTTCCTGTTCGGGCTCGTCGTCGTCACTCGCGCGACCGACTGGCCGGCCACCGTGGCGCTCAACAACGTCGCCGGCAGCCAGGTCGTGCCGTACCACGAGGCGATGGCCGCCGCGGTGCTGGCCACGATCCCGACTCTGATCGTGTACATCCTCATGGGCCGGTTCTTCATGCGTGGTCTGATGGCCGGCGCGCTCAAGGGGTGAGTTGATGGAACCGGTAGGAATCCGGCTGGAAAACGTCACGAAGCAGTTCAAGGGCGATGTCCTAGCCGTCGACAACGTCAATCTGGACATCGAGCCCGGGGAGTTCATGGTGCTCGTCGGGCCGTCCGGGTGTGGAAAGTCGACGCTGCTCCGGATCATCGCCGGACTCGAGGAAGTTTCCGGTGGCCGCGTCCACCTCGGCGACGAGGACGTGACGACCAAGCTGCCGCAGCACCGCGACGTCGCGATGGTGTTCCAGAGCTACGCGCTCTACCCGCGGATGTCGGTACGCCGCAACATGGGCTTCGGGCTGCGCATGCGGCGCACCGACAAGGCCGAGCGGAACCGCAGGGTCGACGAGGTCGCCGGAATTCTCGGCCTCGAGCACTTGCTCGACCGGCGTCCCGGCGCCTTGTCCGGCGGCCAGCGGCAGCGGGTCGCGATGGGCCGGGCCATCGTCCGCGAGCCCAAGGTCTTCCTCCTGGACGAGCCGCTGTCGAACCTGGACGCCAAGCTCCGGGTGACGATGCGAGCCCAGCTGTCGCTGCTGCATCAGCGGCTCGGGATCACCACGGTGTACGTCACCCACGACCAGGTCGAGGCCATGACGCTCGGCCAGCGCGTCGCCGTGCTGAAGGACGGCGTCCTGCAGCAGGTTGACACGCCGACGAATCTGTTCCGTCGTCCGGTGAACCTGTTCGTTGCGGCGTTCATCGGGTCGCCGTCGATGAACTTCGTGCAGGCTCAGGTGACCAACGGGTCGGTGAGCTTCGCCGACGTGACGATCCCGCTGCCGGACGGGTCCTCCCTGGCCGAATCCGATCGCCAGGTCATCCTCGGCATTCGTCCAACCGGCTTCTCGGCGGCGACCGGCAACGGCCTACCGACGGTCAAGGCAATGCCCGACGTGGTCGAAGATCTCGGCGACGAGCGCTACGTCCACTTCGACATCGACGCGCCGCGGGTCGACACCGAGGCGACCCGCGCGGCGGTCGAGGCTAAGTCGGCTGAAGACATCCTGCTGCTGCCGGAGGACCGGGCCAGGTTCACCGTCCGGCTCCCTGTGGACACACCGGTCACGGCAGGGCAACCGGTGACGCTGGCAGTGAACCCGGAGCGGTTGCACTTCTTCGACCCGGGAACTGGCGAGAGTCTGTAACTCTGTCGGTTGTAATTGCAGCTGGTTCGGAGGCTCCGATGGACCCGATCACGAAGGCTGGCTATGAGTTGGTCTTCGAGGATCGCTTCGACCGCCCCGAGCTGGATCGGTCGCGATGGCTGCCGTACTACTTGCCGCAATGGAGCAGCCGCGATCAGGCAGCCGCTCGATATGTGATCATCGACGGTGCCTTACGCCTGCGCATTGAGGCCGATCAGCAACCATGGTGCCCGGAGTTCGACGGCAATGTGCGGGTCTCTTCCGTGCAGACCGGTGTCTTCTCCGGAGCTGTCGGCAGCACGGTCGGCCAGCACCGGTTCAGCAAATCGGTGGTCGTGCGCGAGGTGCAAGATGAGCTCCGGCTCTACACGCCGCACTACGGGGTCGTGGAGCTTCGGGTCAAGGCACTGGACGATCCGAACGCCATGGTCGCGCTGTGGATGATCGGTTTCGAAGACGAGCCGGACCATTCTGCCGAGATCTGCGTCTGCGAGATCTTCGGCCGGGAAGTGGAGCCGAATCGTGCACTGGTGGGAATGGGCGTCCATCCCTTCGGCGATCCGCGCATCGTTGACGACTTCGAGAAGGTGAGCGTGAACGTTGACGTGCGCCAGTTCCACGTCTACACCGCGGAGTGGACGCCCGAATACGTGGCGTTTTTCCTGGACGGGGAGCGCGTCAAGCTCGTCGAGCAGTCACCTGCCTACCCAATGCAACTCATGCTCGGCATCTACGAGTTCGAGCACGACGAGGCATCCGACGCCTATCCCAAGGAGTTCATCGTCGACTACGTCCGCGGCTACCGACCTGGCTAGTTCGGCGAGGTCAGCTCCAGCTTGAGCCAGTTGGCGAGGTCGCGGATCTCATCGTCGACTCGCCGAGCGTCCCGCCGCGAGCTTGTGCGTCACCGCTGGACGGAGGTTAGGCGCGCTTGGTCCCGATGACAACAGTGGCATCGAGATCTCCAGCACGTGCCACGCTCGCGATCAGTCCGTTGGCGGCGACGGTTCGCGCGGCGTCAGGCGCCTGAGATTCGCTCACCTCAAAGAGTAGATGGCCACCCGCTGCCAGCCGGTGTGGCGCTTCGGCGGTCAACCGTCGAATGACGTCGAGACCGTCGGCTCCGCCGTCGAGGGCCACGGGAACCTCGTGCATGCGGGCCTCTGGCGGCAGCAACTTGATCGCCTGGGTGGGGACGTACGGCGCGTTGGAGACCAGAACGTCGACTCGGCCTCGCAGATGTATCGGAAGCGGCTCGAAGAGGTCGCCTTCGTACACCTGGCCGCCTGAGGAGGCGAGGTTGCGGCGCGCGCACTGCACCGCAGCGGGGTTGATGTCGACGGCGTACAGATCGATGTAGTCCACGGCCGCCGCCAACGCTGCTCCCACCGCGCCCGAGCCACAACACAGGTCGACGGCGACACCGCGTGGCGGGGTGAAGGTGACGGCCTGCTGGACGAGGAACTCGGTGCGGCGCCGGGGCACGAAGACGCCACGATCGACCACTATCCGTAGGCCACAGAACTCCGCCCAGCCGAGGACATGCTCGAGGGGAAGTCCAGCGACCCGGTGCTCCACCATCGTGACGAGATCGTTCGATGTGGGCGCCGAGGCGATGAGCAACCGTGCCTCGTCCTCGGCGTAGACGCATCCGGCGGCCCGGAGCCTGCTGGCGATGTCGAAATGAACGTGAGGTGACTGGGAAACCGACATGAGCACCTTTCGGGGAACCCGAGGGCGCTCTTCCGGTCACCTGCCGCGGTGGTCGCTGCGGTCGTCTGGTGAGAGCACCCTGCCTGACCTGGCGAAAATGGGTCTCACCTCCTCGGCCGTCGACTGACGCGACGACCCTACCGTGAACGGCATTTTACGGTTGCGCCGGCCACCTGAGTGGTGTACTGTATCGATACAGAACTGGATCGATACAGAAGGTCAGGATGAAGCCAACACTGCAGACTGTCGCCGACGCTGTCGGTGTATCGCGCAGCACGGTTTCCAACGCGTACAGCCGTCCTGATCAGCTGTCTCCGAAGCTGCGGAAGAAGATCTTCGAGGCAGCCCGTCAGCTCGGCTACACGGGGCCGGATCCGACGGCGCGTTCGCTCCGCAGCGGCAGGGTCGGCGCGATCGGCGTGCTGCTTGCACCGGCGGTTTCGTACGCGTTCACCGACCCGTACGCGGTCGAGTTCATGCGCGGACTCACGGAGTCTGCCGAGCGCCACGAGGCGGGCGTCCTGCTCCTGTCGCTCAAGGATGACGACGACGCAGCTCGGGCCGCTGTTCAGTCCGCGTCAGTGGACGGGTTCTGTGTGTACTGCGTTCCCGGGTGGTACCGGGCCTTGGATGAGGTGTGGGCGCGGGGGCTGCCGATCGTGAACGCCTCCTTTGAGGCAGACGATCCGGATGCGCTGTTCGTCTCGGTCGATGAGGCCGCGGCCGCGCGCGCGATCGGCCGGCACGTGGTCGCATTCGGCCATCGGCGGATCGCTCTAATCGGCCACTACGTCAGGTCTGATCAGACGTACGGCCTGGTGAGCGTGCCGAACCTCGAGGAAGTGCCGTCGCATGTGACCCGCGAACGGTTCCGCGGCTACCGCGAAGCGTTCGCCGAGGCGGGCCTGGCCTGGTCGGACGTCATAATCGTCAACGCGGCGGAGAGCACCCGCCGGGAGGGTGCGACTGCGGCGGCGCAGGCGCTGGACCATAAGCAACGTCCTACCGCGATCGTCGCGATCAACGACGTGCTCGCGCTTGGCACCTTCGACGCGCTCGCCGCGCGCGGGCTGCGTCCGGGTCGTGACGTGTCGGTGACCGGGTTCGACGACATCCCGGACGCCGCCGCGTCCCAGCTGACAACCGTCCGCCAGTCGGCGACGGAGCGGGGACGTATTGCCGCCGAACTGGTAGTCAACCCACCCTCGGACCCGGCTGAGCGGCACGTTGTGCTGCCCACCGAACTCATTGTGCGGGCCTCCACCGGCCCCGTTCAGGAAGGAAACAACTAATGCTCGACCCAATCGCAATGAACCTCGCCAGCAAGGCCACGCAGCGGCACGCCAACTCGGCCAGGCCACACGCACCGGTCAGACCAGATGAGGCCAGCTCGCCGCGGAACCGGCTACGAGCGGACCGCCCACGTCTGCTGATCGCCACGGTGCTGCGTCGCCTGGCCAACCGGATAGAGCCGGCCAGGCTCCAGGCCTGCCAGCCTTCGCCTAGGTGAGCACGGCGCTCAGGGTGCGCCGGCCGATCTCAGCCAGTTGAGTGTTGTCGGCCGAGTGAGCCAGGAAGGCGATCGACAGGACGAGTGCCCAGCCTCGGGCCCGCCTCCAGCGGTCGTCGTCATCAGCTGCGTCCGGTGCCGCGGCGCGGTACGCGTCTTGGAACGCGTCGCGGTGCCGGGCCGGCAGCAACATCCAGGCCACGGACAGGTCCGTGGCGGGATCGCCCGCGGTGATGTCGCCGAAGTCAATGACGGCGCTGATGCGACCGTCATGGACCAGGATGTTGGCGGGATGCAGATCGCCGTGGAGCCACACGGGCGGCTCGCCCCAGGCCGGCGCTGTGATCGCGTCGTCCCAGGCGTCCATTACCGCCGTACGGTCGACCAGGCTACCCAGCACGTCGAGGCTCTGGATCAGCGCTGCGTGGCGGCCGGGCAGCGGAATTCCGCGGAACGGGTTGGCCGGTGCGTCCGGCGGGGCCGGAACGTGGAGCGCCCCGAGGAACTCGCCCAACCGGACGGCGGCGTCGTGCATATCGGCGGGTGGGTTCTCTGCGGCGACGCGTCCGGGCAGCAGGCGGACGACACTCCAAGCCCACGGGTAACCCAGGCCGGGGTGACCAATCCGGACCGGCGCAGGAATCGGTAGCGGCAGCCGCGGCTGAAGCAGCGCTAGCCACGTCTGCTCGTGGACGAGAAGCTGTGCGGCAGCCTCGCGGCGTGGCAGCCGGACAACCAGCTCGTCGCCGAGCCGGCACATGACGTTGTCCCACCCGTTCGCCATCACCTCGATCGGCAGGTGGGCAAGATCGGGATGCTGGGCGGTCAGTAGCCGTCGTACCAGGTCGGGCGATACATCCACCTCGGCTGCCGGCATTCGATGCGGACCCACGCCGCGACCCTAGTCC
>JASLBX010000538.1 GCA_030146385.1 Jiangellaceae bacterium
ATTGCCACGGCGTCGGACGACTTCGACGGCGAAGCACTCGACACCTCGCGGTGGACGGTCGTCCGGGCGGCCGACGGCCTGCCGGTGAGCGTCTCCGATGGCGCGCTGGTGCTACCGGTGACCGAGGGCGACATCAACGAGAGCGGTGCTGGACCGGTGAGCTATGTCGGCCAGCCTGCCCGCGACGGGGCGTGGGAGATCGAGACCGAGGTGTCGATCGAGCACACCCGTGAGTGGCAGCACGCGGCGCTCGCGATGCACGCCGACGACGACAACTACGTCAAGCTGGCGTTCACCCGCAACAGCTCTGGCGCTCGATTCCTCGAGTTCCAGACGGAGTCGAACGGCTCGCGGACGTGGCACGACAGCCAGACGGTGGCGGCGGACTTCCCGTCCACCATTCACCTGCGCCTTACCAGCGACGGCTCGCAGCTGACGGCCGCGTACTCGGCCGATGGCGAGGCGTGGACGGATCTGGCCGGCGCAGCCCAGGTGATCGAGGATGCCACGGTCGGGCTGTTCGCAGCTGGCGACACGGGTAGTCCCGAGGTCAACGCCGAGTTCGCTCACTTCACCGTCACGCCGGACTCCGACGACGATGGCGTCCGGGAGCCGAGCGACGAGTTCGACGGGGACGAGCTGGACGGCTGTCGCTGGAACGCGGTGGTGCGGTACGACTCGTCCAAGGTCTCGCTGGACGGCGGCGAGCTGCGCATCGAAACCCAGCCTGGCGACATCAACGGCGGCGCCAACGAAGATCCCCGCAACTTCATCGTGCAGGACGCGCCGGATGGGGACTGGACGATCGAGACGAGGCTGACGCCGACGATGCTGCACCAGTGGCAGCTTGCCGGGCTCATGGTCTACGGCGACGACGACAACTACGTGAAGTTCGACGTGGTTGCTCGCAACCAGTCGTCGTCGGCCACGGACCTTGGTGCGGAGTTGGTTTCCGAGCGCAACGGGCAGTTCGGCAACGGTGGCAACCGGCAGCTGGACATTCCGGAGGCGACGGAGAGCGGCTGGTACTACCTGCGGCTCACCAAGTCCGGCACCTCGTACTCCGGTGAGATCAGCGGTGACGGGGTGAACTGGACGTCGCTGGGCGACCCGGTCACCAATGATGCCGACCTGCACTCGTTTGGTCTGATGGCGATCGGTCCGGAGCAGACCCAGGCGGTCACCGTGGCCTTCGACCACTTCCGGGTGGGCGCGGCCGACGTCACGCCGCCGGTGCTCGAGGTCGCGACCGAGCCGGAGGCCGCGGACGGGCAGAACGGCTGGTTCGTTACCTCACCGGTCGTGGTTACGGCCACCGCGACGGACGACAGCGCCGGTCCCGTAGCGATCGAGGTCCGCGCCGGCGACGGCGACTGGGCCGAGTACACGGGGCCGGTGGAGCTGGCCGCGGACGGCAGCCACGCGCTGCAGTTCAGGGGTACGGACGAAGCCGGCAACACGTCCGAGGTGGTGTCCGTCGACGTCCAGCTCGACGCGACCGCGCCCGAGCTCGCCATCGAGGGGCTCGAGGACGGAGCGGTGGTCACCGATCTGGTCTCCGCGCTCGAGGTGGTGGCTGCCGCCGATGACGCGACGTCCGGCGTCGCCGAGGTGACGCTGTCGCTCGATGGCGAGCAGATCGACAGCTCGGCGACCATTCCTCCGGCGCTGGGCGACCACGTCCTGGTCGCCACAGCGACGGACGAGGCGGGCAACACCGCTGAGGTCACCGTGACCTTCGCGGTCGAGGCCACGTACTCGGGTGGACTGGCGTTGTTGGCGGCGCTCCGCGACGACGGGACGCTGACGGCGACCGAGTTCCGGCTGCTGCGAGGTCATCTGTCCTCGGCGGAGCGGCTCCTGGACCGAGGACACGTGGACGAGGCGAAGCTCGCGCTCGGCCGGTTCGCCGCCGCGGCGTGGCAGGTCGGTGACGACGAGGCACGTGACCTGCTGCTCGCGGTCGCGGAGGAGCTGCGCTCGCAGCTCGGCGACTAGTCCAGGGTCAGAAAGAGGAGAGGAGACGTCCGTGCAGGCTCGACGACCGGACACGCTGGCCCGCCAGCGTGGCAAGTCCCGGGGTAAGACCGAGCCTGCCGGGCGGGGGTCCGGTGCCGGCCGGACCCCACACCCGGCGCCGGAGCGGCGATGGCCGCTCCGGCACCGGGGTCCGTGGATCGTGGTCACCGTGCTGGTAGCTGCGGTGATCTTGGCGGCGGCGGTGCTGGTGAACCGTGACGGCGGCAGCGAGCTTGAGCAACGCACGGCCGAGCTCGAAGCGCAGGAAGCGGCTCGCGAAGCCGAACACGTCACGCAGCTGACCGATACCGCCGTCACCGTCCACGACCAGCTGGTGCCGGTCATGGCCGAGTTGCACGCCGCGCTGCCGGTGGACGGGGCTCCGGCCGAGCCGTCCACGGCGGCGGAGGTCACCGAATGGCAGGCGCTGGTGGACGGGGTCCGGTCCGAGTTCGGTGACCCGCCGTCCGCCTCGACCCAGGTCAACACGGCTCGGGGCGGGCTGGTGCTGGCGGTCGACCTGCTCAGTTCGGCCCTCACGGCGTACGAGTCCGCGCTGGCGGCCAGCGACGGCGAGAGCGACCGGCTGGAGGGACTGGCCGGCGAGTTGAGAACAAACGCAGTGGACGCGTGGGCGGTGGCCGCCACCCAGCTGGACCTGCTGAATATCGACGCTGGCCACGGCCACGTCCATCTTTACCTGCCGATGCGCCCGGGAGAGGACGTGGAAGATCCTCATGGCCACGGGTAGACCCGGCGCACTCACGTATTCAGGAGGAGTTCATGCGAGAACGCTCTGTCCCCCGGCACCGCAGGCGGCTCGCCGGTGTGCTTGCCGCGACCTTCGTTGGCGGCATGCTGGTGGCGGCGCCCGTCACGGCCCAGGAACTTCCCCGGGCAGCGGACGATCTCCCGCCGCAGGAGCCTGGCGTAACGATGCGGGTATTCGACATTCAGGCACCAATGAGTGAGCTCTGCACGATCAAGGAGGGGCAGACGCCCAACGTCGACAAGCTCATGCCGTTGATCGACTGGTCGTCGCCAGAGGAGTTCGGCCTCGACAGCACCTTCGTCACCCACGTGATCGCCAACCTCGATGTGGCAGAGTCCGGGTCGTACGAGTTCCGGCTCATCAGTGACGACGGTTCCCGGCTGTACATCAACGACGAGCTGGTGGTCGACCATGACGGGCTGCACCCCGCCGAACCGAAGGACGGCACGGTCGAGCTGGAACCCGGCCGCCACTCGCTGTTCATCGAACATTTCGAGAACTTTGGCGGCGAGCACCTCACGCTGGCCTGGCAGCCACCTGGTGCGTCCGAATTCGAGGTGGTGCCGACGGCGGTGCTCAGCACAGAGGCGGACGTGGTGCGGGTGACGGCGCCTGGCCGCAAGGAGTGTGAGGGTCTTGCCGACACGCCCGGAGACGGCCTGGTCCTCACGGAAGTGCATCCGGACTACACGCTGACGGACCTACGTCCCGAGGGCTTCGAACCCCAGGTCACCGCGATGGACTGGATGCCGGACGGGCGGATGGTCATCACCACCTGGGGCGACAGCCTGGCCTCCGACGGTGAGGTGTACCTGCTGGGCAATGTCACCGGCGACACCTCGCCCGATGAAGTGACGGTGGAGAAGGTCGCCGAAGGGCTGACCCGAGCCGATGGGCGTCGCGGTCGTCGACGGCACGATCTACGTCTCGCAGAAACACGAGCTCACCGAATTGGTCGATGTCGACGGTGACGGCCTGATCGACGAGTACCGGACGGTGGCGACCTGGCCGTTTGGCGGCAACTTCCACGAGTTCGCCTTCGGCCTCCTCTACGACCAGGGCTTCTTCTACGTGAATCTGTCTGTGTCGATCGACTTCGGAGGCGCGACGACCAACCCACAGCCTGCCGAGAACCGCGGCACCGCGATCAAGGTGAACCGCAAGACCGGCGAGATCACATACCTGGCCGGTGGCCTGCGTACGCCCAACGGAATGGCGTGGGGCCCCGACGGCGATCTGTTCGTCACCGACAACCAGGGCGGCTGGCTACCCGCGTCCAAGCTCCTGCGGATCAAGCCGGACCGGTTCTACGGCCACTACATGAACCCTGCCGGTCCGTTCGACGCGAACCCAGTAACCGAACCGGTGTTGTGGCTACCGCAGAACGAGATCGCCAACTCGCCCAGCACACCGCTCATGCTGACCGAAGGTACGTACGCCGGACAGATGCTCTTCGGTGACGTGACCTACGGCGGTATCCAGCGCGCGTATCTCGAGAAGGTCAAGGGTGAGTATCAGGGTGCGGTCTTCCGGCACACCCAGGGCCTCGAAGCCGGCGTGAACCGGATCAGCATTGGCCCGGACGGTGCGATCTACGCCGGCGGATTGGGCGCGGGCGGCAACTGGGGCCAGGCCGGAAAACTTGAGTACGGCCTGCAGAAGTTGACCCCGAACGGCAACACCGCTTTCGACATCCTCGAGATGCGTGCGGTCCGGAACGGGTTCGAGTTGGAGTACACCCAGCCGCTGTCCGCTGAGACGATCGAGGGCATCGTCGACCGGTACCAGGTGCGGCAGTGGCGTTATGTTGCGATGCCGTCGTACGGGGGCCCGAAGATCGACGAAGAGGTCCTCCCGGTCCGGGAGGCTGAAGTTTCCGCCGACGGCCGTACCGTGACACTGTTGGTGGACGGCCTGATGCCTGGTCGAGTGGTGCACATCCGCTCGCCGCGGCCGTTCGACTCGGTCGACGGCGAGACGCTGTGGAGCACCGAAGCGTGGTACACGTTGAACGCGCTCTCTGATAAGCAGCCGGATCAGGCGACCTATGAGGCCGAAGCGGCCAAGCTTTCGGGCGGCGCGAGTCCGAACACGAACCACCCGGGTTACTCCGGTGGCGGCTTCGTCGACGGCTACTGGAACGGGGGAGCGACCACCACCTTCGAGGTGACCGTCGATGAGAGTGGCACCTACGATGTCGGGCTGCGTTACGCGAACGGGCCGAACCCGTTCTCCGGCACGAAGTCGATCAGCGTCTACGTCAACGGTGAGAAGGTCGGGCAGACGCATCTGCCTGACACCGGCACGTGGCAGACCTGGGCGACTCACACTGAGGCGCTGGAGTTGCAGGCTGGAGGTAACACCATCGCGTACGTCTACGACGACGAGGATGACGGGAATGTCAATCTCGATCTCATCCATGTCCGTCCACAAGGCGACCGGATCATCCTCTTCGATGGCGAAACCGTGTCGGAATGGCAGCACACCGATGGCCGTAGTGTCGGCTGGGAGAGGGTTGAGGACGGCGCCCTCGAGGTTTGTTGCGGCGACCTCCGGACGAAACAGAGCTTTGGCGATTTCCGGCTGCACCTGGAGTACTGGCTGCCGGAGTTCCCGCCGGAGGTGACCGGCCAGGCACGCGCCAACAGCGGCGTGTACCTGCAGGACCGCTACGAGCTCCAGATCCTGGATTCCTTCGGGGTGGCGACGCTCGCCGACAATGAGGCGGCGGCGATCTACCTCAAGAAGGCCGCTGACGTGAACGCCGCGTTGCCGCCGGAGATGTGGCAGACCTACGACATCACGTTCCGCGCGGCCCGGTACGACAGCACGGGAGCTAAGACGGAGGATGCCCGGGTGACCGTGGTCTGGAACGGTGTCACCGTGCACGACAACGTCGCAATCGACGGTCCGACCGGTGGCGGTGCGGCCGAACTGCCGTCGACCGGGCCGATTCGGCTCCAGGACCACGGGGACCCGGTGCGGTTCCGCAAGATCTGGATCGAGCCGCTCCAGTAGCGGCCTGAACGCGGTCAGTCCGTACCGCACACCTGGCACGGTGTGCGGTACGGACCAGGGCGATTAAGGGCATACCGAGCGTGATGCAGCCACCTGATGGCTTGGCGTGGCACCATGTCAACGTGGCGCACACACTTGCCGGCAGGGCCGAGACGCAGACCCAGGCGAAGGTGCTCAAACTACTTCGCGACGAGGGTCCGCTCTCGCGCGTCCAGCTGGCCGACCGGCTCGGCGTCTCGCGCACGACGATGGCCAGTGAGGTTCACCGACTCGCCGAGTTGGGTCTCGCCGAGGGCGCTGGACCTGCCGCGTCCCGTGGTGGCCGCCGGTCGACGCTGGTTGACCTCTCGGCCGACCTCAGGTTTGTCGGCATCGCCATCGGCGCGACCGCACTTTCGGTGGCGGTCACCGACGGCCGGCTCAAGGTTCTCGGGCAGCGCTATGTCGACATGGACGTGCGGTTGGGGCCCGAGCACGTACTTGCGGCCGCACTCGAACTCGCTCGCAAGGTGCTCGCCGAGCAGGGTGTCGACCGCCCCACCGGCGTCGGGGTCGGGGTTCCCGGCCCGGTCGACTTCCACGCCGGCGTTCCGGTGTCGCCGCCGATCATGCCCGGCTGGGACGGCTACCCGGTGCGCGACGCCGTCGCACGAGAGCTCGGCTGCCCGGCGCTGCTGGACAATGACGTGAACGTAATGGCCCTGGGTGAGCAGCACTCGGGCGTCGCCAAGTCGGTGCCCGACTTTCTCTACGTGAAGATCGGCACCGGTATTGGGTGCGGCATCGTCGTCGACGGTCAGCTCTACCGCGGCATGGACGGCTGCGCGGGCGACATCGGACACATCCGCGTCGACGAGTTCGGCCCGACGTGCGCCTGCGGCAACACCGGCTGCCTGGAGGCGTTCTTCGGCGGGGCTGCTCTGGCCCGCGACGCGATGGCCGCCGCCCGGGCCGGACGATCGCCCGCGCTCGCAGCCATGCTCGACGAGAACGAAGAGCTCACCGCAGCCGATGTCGCCCACGCCGTGGCACAAGGCGATCCCTACGCCGTCCAGATGATCCGCGACGGCGGCCAGCGGGTCGGCTGGGTGCTGGCCAGCCTCGTCTCGTTCTTCAACCCCGGCCTCATCGTGATCGGCGGCCGGGTCTCCCGGCTCGGCCACCCGTTGCTGGCCGAGATTCGCGGCGTCGTCTACCGCCGCTCGCTCCCGCTCGCCACCGGCAGATTGCCGGTGGCGAGCGA
>JASLBX010000087.1 GCA_030146385.1 Jiangellaceae bacterium
GCTCGCCGGTGATCCACCGGCTGGTGCCGTCCGCGGCGGCGCTGCGGCCGTCGAGCGTGGCGGCGTACTTCCAGGTGACGTACGGCCGGCCGGTCTCGACGGCGAACGTCCAGACCGGGTTGATGGCACACGCCTCGTCAGCCAGGACGCCACCCTCGACGTCGATCCCGGCGGCCCGGAGTGCCTCGGCTCCGCCGCGCGCCGCTGGGTTGGTGTCGTGCTGCGCGTACACGACCCGGGCGACGCCGGCGTTGAGCAGCGCGACGGCGCACGGACCGGTACGGCCGGTGTGGTTGCACGGCTCGAGCGTGACGACCGCGGTCGCGCCTCGGGCCTGCTCCCCGGCCCTGGTCAGGGCATCGACCTCGGCGTGCGGATGCCCGGCGCCTCGGTGGTAGCCCTCGGCAACGACGACGCCGGCTCGGTCGAGCACGACGCAGCCAACCCTCGGATTGGGCCCCAGCGGCACGCCTGGAGTCTGGGCAAGCTCGATCGCGCGGCGCATCGCCGCGACCTCGGCTGGGCTTGCCATCCCAGTGCTCCTGCCTGCTCTGGCGGGCTCCGGGGTGCGCACGACGGCGCGCGCGGAGGGCTATGGCGTCGCCCACCGCTGCGTGCTGCCTCCCATCCGGACTTTCACCGTCGGTCCCGGAGTTTCACCGGGTCAACCGGACCAACTCGCCGAGACGGGCTGGACCGGGTCGCGGACTGTCACCGCCGGTTCGGACTTTCACCGACCCCGGAGCACGCTTGGTGTGCTTTCGCTGAAGTCTAACCGCCGCTGACGACAGTCTGTTCCCGTGCCCGCGGTGCGACGCTCTTCCGCGGCAGGCGGTGGAGTGGTCCTGATGGGCGACCAATCAGTGTGCGGCAGCTGCGGCGAGTTCGCGTAGTTCGTCGATGGCCACTGCGGCATCCTCGGCGCCGTAGACGGCGGACCCGGCGACGAACACGTCGGCTCCAGCGTCGGCGCAGCGCTCGATCGTCTCGGCGGACACGCCGCCGTCGACCTGGATCCACACGTCCAGGCCCGACTTCGTGACCATCTCGCGGGCCCGGCGGATTTTCGGCAGACAGATGTCCAGGAAGCTCTGGCCGCCGAAGCCCGGCTCGACGGTCATGACCAGCAGCATGTCGAGTTCCGGCAGCAGATCCTCGAGCGGCTCGACCGGGGTTGCTGGCCGGACGGCGATCCCGGCACGCGCTCCGTGGCTCCGCAGCTCGCGGGCTAGGCGCACGGGCGCGGTCGCCGCCTCGATGTGGAAGGTGACGCTGTCGGCGCCGGCCTCGGCATAGGCGGATGCCCACCGGTCCGCGTCCTCGATCATCAGATGGCAGTCGACCGGAAGGGATGTCTTACCCAGGAGCGCCTCCACCACCGGCAAGCCGAGGGTCAGATTGGGCACGAAGTGGTTGTCCATCACGTCGACGTGCACCCAGTCGGCGTTGTGGATGCGGCGGATCTCCGACTCGAGATTGGCGAAATCAGAGTTCAGGATGCTCGGCGCGATTTGAATGCCCACGGAAGCGCAGGCTAGCTCATCCTGAGGGCTCGCTGAGAGAACGCACTAAGTGAGTTGACTTCAACCAATCTCGAACTTGTAGCGTCGCTGATCGGCGACCACGAAAACGCACGGCGGCGACTGTTGTCAGTGCCGGCGCCTAGGATCGCCAGCGATTTCGAAGTCCGGGTCCGACCAACCGACGGGGAGCTCAACGTGCACGGTTCTACAGCACCAACCGACCTGATATCGCGCCTGCGCAGCACGATCGATGGCGCGGTCATCACTCCGGCCGAGGCCGACTACGACGCGGCCCGAACTGTGGTCATGGGCAACTTCGACGGCCGGCCGGCCGCGATTGCCCGCCCAGCCGACGACGCCGACGTCGGACGCATCATCTCGCTGGCGTCCGATTCGGGCGTCCCGCTGGCGGTGCGCAGCGGCGGCCACAGCGGCGCCGGTCACAGCACCAACGACGGGGGAATCGTGCTGGACGTACGCGATCTCAATGAGATTCGCATCGACTCGGACGGCAAGACCGCGTGGGCGGAGTCCGGCGCGACGGCAGGCGCGTACCTCGCCGCTGCGGGTGAGCACGGGCTTGCGACCGGCTTCGGCGACGCCGCCACGGTCGGCCTCGGGGGCATTACGCTCGCCGGTGGAGTCGGGTACCTGTCCCGCAAGTACGGCATGACGATTGATGAGTTGCTCGCGGCCGAGATCGTCACAGCCGACGGCCAGCGAATGCGTGTCGACGCCGACAGCCACCCAGACCTGTTCTGGGCGATCCGCGGCGGCGGTGGCAACTTCGGCGTGGCGACGCGGTTCAAGTACCGGCTCCGCGACGTCAGCCAGTTCACCGGCGGCATGCTGATCCTGCCCGCCTCGCCGGAGGTCATCACTCGTTTTGTCGCCGAGGCCGACGCAGCTCCGGACGAGCTGTCGACGATCATGATGGCAATGGTCGCACCACCCATGCCGTTCCTTCCGCCGGAAGTCCACGGCCAGCTGGTCGTCATGGCGATGATGGCGTACGTAGGCCCGGCCGAGGATGCCGAGCGCGCCCTCGCCCCGTTCCGGGCCCTCGCGACGCCGTTGGTCGACATGGTGGGCCCGAAGTCGTACCTCGAGATGTTCCCGCCCGAGCAAGAGGGCTATCACCCGATCGCCGCTAGCCGGTGTTTCTTCACCGACACTGTCGACCAGGACTTCGCCGAGGCGGTGATCGAGTCCCTGAAGACTTCCACCGCCATGATGTCCGCTGTGCAGTTCCGGGTCCTCGGCGGCGCGATCGCGCGGGTGCCGTCCGACGCGACCGCGTACGTGCACCGCGACCGCAAGGTCATGGTCAATATCGCGGCGATGACCCCGGAGCTGGCCGGCCTTGCCCAGCAGCAGGCGTGGGTTGCGAAGCTGGCCGACCGGCTCCAGCAGGATCCCGGCGTGTACACCGGCTTCCTAGGAGTCGACAGCTCGGAGCGCATCGGCGAGGCTTACCCGCCGGCCACCTACGAGCGGCTGGTAGCGGTCAAGCGGAAGTACGACCCGTCCAACCTCTTCCGGAGCAACCACAACATCGCTCCGTAGCGCCAATGCGCTGATCATGTCGGTTTGGCCGCGCCATAACCCGCCAAACCGACATGATCATGGGAGGCGGCGGAGCAGGGCCAGATACATGGCGTCGGTGCCGTGCCGGTGCGGCCACAACTGGACGTCCGGGCCGTCGCCCAGGTCGGGAACGTCCGGCAGGTACTTCCGGGCGTCCATCCGCTCAGCATCCGCCCGCCGTTCGAGCACATCGCCCACGACCGTGGCCGTCTCCGCCAGGTGCGGCGAGCACGTGATGTACGCGACCACGCCACCCGGACGCGTGGCCGACAGGGCCGCGTCCAGCAACTCGACCTGCAAGAGCCGCAGCGCCGCGATGTCCGACGGCTGACGACGCCACCTCGCCTCGGGCCGCCGGCGCAGTGCGCCCAACCCGCTGCACGGCGCGTCGAGCAGCACCCGGTCGAACGGACCCGCACCGGGTATCGGCTCTCGACCGTCGGCCACGATCACCAGATGATCGCCGGCGTCGCCCGCCAGCGCTCGCTCGACCAGCCGGGCCCGATGCTGATGCTGCTCGACGGCAACAAGCGCCGCACCACGCTCGGTCGCGAGCCCGGCCAGCAGGGCCGCCTTGCCACCCGGCCCGGCGCACATGTCGAGCCAGTGCGAGTCGTTCCCATACTCCGGCTTGTCCGGGTGGCCCGCTGCTTCGTCCCAGGTAGTCGAGTCGTCCGGCCGGACAAGTGCGGGAGCGAGGGGGACGGACGCGAGGGCCAGCGTGACCAGCTGGCTGCCCTCGTCCTGAACACCCGCACGCTGTTCGCGAACCGCAGCGATCCGGGCGGGATCGCCCTCGGCCAGCACCGCGCCGTACGGCGACCAGCGGGTCGGCTGGGCACCCGTAGCGACCAGCTCGTCCACAGTGCACCGCCCGGGCCG
>JASLBX010000089.1 GCA_030146385.1 Jiangellaceae bacterium
CCCGGTGCGGTCTCACCCGCGCTCCAAGTACGCCAGTCCCGCAATCTGCGCGACTACGTCAGCCGCAACCACCACCAGCAGGGACGCCGGCTGCGCAACCGGATGCTGCGTGATGGCCTGGACCCGGTGATTGCGCACGTTCGCGAACCAGACGAGGTATTGGCAGTACTGCCCGAAATCGTCGAGGTCTGCCGGGCGCGCGACCGGCAGCTGGGTCGCCGCAGTGCGATGGACGATCCCGCCGCTGGACGGTTCTTTCGCCGTGTCGTCGAGGCACACGCGCTCCGGCGCCAGGTCGCACTCACTACATTGCGCATCGACGGCGCTCTAGCCTCGTACGTCCTCTGTTTCGTCGACGGCTCTGCATTCAGGATGTGGAATTCCCGCTTCCATCCCTGCTGGAGTCGTTACGGTGTGGGTCACATTGCCCACGATGCCGCGGTGGAATACGCGCTGGCGGGCGGCTGCAAGGTTTTTGACTGGGGACGCGGTGAGGAGCCGTACAAGTTTAGCCTGTCCAACGTCCGGGTGCGCGCCGAGGATCTCTACGCGTGGTCCGGCCCGCTCGTTGAGTTGCCGGGCCGGTTGTTCCTCGGCGCGAAGGACCTCGCAGAGCGGGCGGAGCGGCGCGGCGGCGTTACCCAACGCGCCGTCGGCACCGGTCGCCGGGTCCTGGACCGAGTGCGTTCCCCATGACATCCGTCGAGGTGGCCGTTTCGTCGCCGGAAAGCGTGGAGAGCGACTGGTCTGCGCTGGTCGAGCGGGTAGGCGGCTCCCCCTTCCTGGACTCCGGGTGGGTCCTCGCGTGGCACCGCGCCTTCGGCCGCGGCCGGCTCGTGGTTGTCGGAGTCCGCCGCGCGGGTCGGCTCGTGGCCGTGTTGCCAGTGTTGGCCCGGGCCGGTGGTCTCCGGTCGCCGACCAACTGGCACACGCCGGAGTACGGGATCGCCGCCGAGAATGACGACGCGGCGGCGGTGCTGCTGAGCGCGATCTTCCCGCGGGCCCGCCGCAGTGTCGCCCTGCGTTTCCTCGACGACGCCACGGCTGCTCTGGTGCGGGCAACCGCCGAGCCCATCGGCTTCCACGTGCTCAGCCGGGTTCTCGAAAGGTCGCCGTACGTCCCAATCCGTGGCTCGTTCGAGGAGTACGAGCGCACGCTGAGTTCGAAGCTGCGCAGCGACCTTGCCCGCCGGCGGCGCCGGCTGGAAGACCTGGGCCCGGTGCGTCTCGATGTCATGACGGAACCAACAGAGCAGGCGCTGGCGGAGTTCATCCGACTCGAAGGGTCGGGGTGGAAGTCCGGGAATGCGATCGATCAGGACGCGCGCGCTCGCAGCTTCTACACCGACGTCGCGCGCTGGGCCGCCGGGCAGCGCCTGCTGCGGATCGGCTTCCTGCACGCAGGTGAGCAGGCCATCGCGGCGGACCTCTCAATCGAAACCAGCCGCCGTCACTACCTGCTCAAGACCGGCTATGACCCGGATTACCGGAGATTCGCGCCAGGAAAGCTGCTTAGGCACGCGATGCTGGAGCGCGCCTTTTCCGCCAGCCTGGACTCCTATGAGTTCCTCGGCACCGACGAGCCGTGGAAGCTGGAGTGGACGGATCTCGCTCGGGATCGTCTGGCCGTTCAGGCATTCGCACCGTCCCTGGCCGGCCGCGTCCAACAGGCTGCCTACGCCCGCGGTCGGCCCTTAGCGAAGGCCCTCGTGAGCCGCGGGCGGACGTGGCTGTCGCGGAGGTGACACCGAAGCCGGCCACGCGCTTACCTGGTCGAGGAGAGGACCACGTCAACTATGCGGCGGACGTGAGCTGGACGAAGCTCCTGGTGCACAGGAAGCCCGATCAGGTGCCGGCGGAGTCGCTGCGCTACCGGAAACGCCGCCTGGTCCATTGACGGGTGCGGAACCGACCAGATGTCGAGTGCGTGTAGGCGCTTAGCTGCCAGCTTTCTCAGCAGCTCAGCCTTGTTTGGGACGGATACCGGCAGGAGGAAGGGTGAAGCGCCCGCAGGCACGAAATGAAAGGCAGCAGGAACCAGAGGGCGCAGGGCTTCCAGCAGGTCTTCGTATCGTGCTCGTCGCGCCGCCGCGGCCGTCGGCCAGTCCAGCCGCGGCAGCACCATCGCAGTGGCGGACGAGGTCGGCGTCCGCGGGTCGCCGAGGTCGAAGTCAGCGGCGGCGTCGTAGTCCGAAGGGCCGTCGCGGTGCATCGCCCAGCCACCAAGTTGGGCCATCCAGGCGAGGTGCCGCCGGACCAGCGCCGATCCGCCCGCTGGCCGTCGTCCGGCCGGTGCTTCGACCGGCGCCCGACACAGCACCGCACCGCCGTCCGGAAGCCCGAACATCTTGTAAAGGCAGAAGATCGAAAGATCCCCGTACGCGCCGACGGCCTCGCCGTCTCGCTGGGCAAGCCACGCCTGCGCAGCGTCCTCCACGAGTAGCAGCCCTCGCTCGTCACACCAGCGCCGCCACAGCTTGCTGTTCTGAGGAAAGCCGAAATAGTGAGTGATGTGCAGGGCGCGGACCGCGGGCTCCAACAAGTCATCGAGCCGGCCGGCGTCGGGCGCAAGCTTGTCGGTAGCGTCGTAGAAAATGCACCGTAGGCCAGCGGCTATCGCCGCTTGGATTTCCGATCCGTGGTGATAGGCGGGCACGAGGATGGCGCCTCCATTGCCGATGCCTAGTGCCCTGAGACCATGCCACAGCCCGTGTCTGGCCTTCGAAAAGAGCACACACGAGGGCTGGTCGAGTGGGAACGGCAGAGCGCGTGGCCGTTGCACATGCACCGTCGGTGCCAACGGGGGCCAGACGCTCAGCCGAGGTCCCACGCTTGGACGCATAGCGTTCATCGGCCCTTCGAACCTGCGGAGCCTGCTTAGAACACCGGCTTGCCGCCGGTCACGCCCAGGACCGTCCCGCTGACATAGCTGGCCTCGGTCGGTGATGCCAGGAACACGAACGCGGGCGCTACCTCTGCCGGCTGACCGGCGCGCCCGAGCGGCGTGTTCAGGCCGAAGTTCTCGACCTTCTTCTCCGGCTGAGTCGCGGGCTGGAGCGGCGTCCAGATCGGGCCGGGAGCGACCGCGTTGACCCGGATGCC
>JASLBX010000090.1 GCA_030146385.1 Jiangellaceae bacterium
CTGGGACATTAGCGACCTTGTGCCAACGATGTATGACATCAGTGGGTGGAGCCATGGCCTGCTTTGGGGCTCTGACGTCGTCCGCGTTGAGGGCGGCACAGCGTTCGATCCGAGTGGCTCCCCGGTAAGTGTTCCGCAGAAGGCCGTCGGTGACATGCCGGGTGGACAGTTCGCCAGCTATGCGTTCGAGCTCACCGACTCGGCTGCGGTCGAGGCGGTTAATGCGCTGTTGGACGGCGGGGTTGCTTTGAAGCGTGCTGACGA
This sequence comes from Jiangellaceae bacterium, assembly GCA_030146385.1. Lineage (GTDB taxonomy): Bacteria > Actinomycetota > Actinomycetes > Jiangellales > Jiangellaceae > JASLBX01. The sequence continues at coordinate 265 of JASLBX010000090.1, forward strand.
TGGCAGGGTGGTCGCTCCAGGATCGGCCCGCTCAACCGTACGGTCTGAAGTGGCTGGTCGTGGGGTGGACGTGAGCGGCCTGGGGGCAGTCCCCGAAGGTGTGGATATGACCGCGGTAGCAGTCGGATGTGCATGCGGCGGCGACGAAGTCGTCGCGTTGACCGGGCTCGGCTTCGATGTCACTCGAGTTTCGACCGGGCTGCTTAATGGTGGCGCGCAGCTTGACGACCTGGACGCCCTCTGGGTATCGAGCGGGTTGAACTACTCGGCATTGAATGCAGCGGCACGCGCCGAGGTGGAAGAGTTCCTCGCTGCCGGCGGTGGCCTGGTCGGCCAGGGTAGAGTCGGGGCCGCGTTCAGTAGCGAGGCCGACGCCGTGCCGGTTGGTTTCCACCTGGTGAGGCAGGGTTTTGCAACGCCTCCCAACGGCATCGCACGGGTCGACCGGACGATAGGGGCTCCCACCATCTTCGGCTACGAAGATCACGAACACACTTTCGTGTACGACGCCGGCTGGTTCGTCGACTTGCCGGAAGGGATAACCGTGGACGAGCGGTTCGCCGAGGGCGACTTCTTCGTTTCCGGCCACTGGATCGACAACTCTGAAGGCGCTGGGCAGCCCTCAGTGGTTTCGGGCGTCGGCGACACCGGCGAGCGGGTCGTCCTGTTCGCTACGGAGCCGTTGTTCCGCGATCACCCCAAGGGCCTGTATCCGCAGGCAGCCAACGCACTGTTCTGGACCGCCGCCGGCTGAAACCAGGACGATCTTGAGACAATCCACAGCGTCCAACGCTGTGGATTGTCTCAAGATTGCTAGAGGAAACGGCGGGCGACGTTCGGGCGTGGTTCGCCGGATCGCTCGGCGATCCACGGGCCGGTGCCCTCCGACGGGTCGAGGACGTCTGCCTCGAACCAGACGTGCTCGCCGGCCAGGACAGCCTTTGCCAGCCGCTCGTCCACCACGTCGCTGTTCTTCCACAACGCGTCGAAGAGGCGCTCGATGCGAAGGCGGGCCTGCCGGCAGAACACGTCCGCGAACTGCACCGCCTGTTCGCCGTCCCGGCCCTGGTCGCGCAGCATCTGCGCCCGCACGCAGCTGGCGGCCATGGCGAACAGCTCGGCCCCGATGTCGACGACGCGGCCGAGGAAGCCCTGTTTGCGCTCCAGCTTGGCCTGCCACCGCGCCATGCCGTAGAAGCTCTGCCGGGCCAGCTTGCGCGACGCCCGCTCGATGTACCGCAGATGCGGCGCGAGGTTGCCGAACTCGGCGTACGAGCCCGGAACGCGTCCCTTCCCCGCCACCAGCCTGGGTAGCCAGCGCGCGTAGAACCCGGTTGCCTTGGCGGCGGCGCGCGCCTTGTCCGGCAGGTCGGCGTCCAGCTCGGCGAGGGCGCCGGCGGCCTGGATGTGGGCGTCCACCGCCTCGCGGGCGATCAGGAGCCGCTGGATCTCGTTGGTGCCCTCGAAGATCCGGTTGATCCGCAGGTCGCGGAGGATCTGCTCGGCCGGAACGGCCCGCTCGCCGCGGGCGCGCAGCGACTCGGCGGTCTCGTACCCGCGACCGCCGCGGATCTGCACCAGCTCGTCGGCCACCAGCCAGGCCATCTCGGACGACCACAGCTTGGCCAGCGCCGCCTCGATCCGCAGGTCACGCCCGCCCTTGTCCGCAAGCAGCGCCGACAGATCCAGCACGGCTTCCTGGGCGAATGCCGTCGCCGCGATAAACGAGAGCTTGTGTGCGACGGCGGCGTGCTGGCCGATGGGGCGGCCCATCTGGACCCGCGCTTCCGACCACTCGCGGGCGATCTTCAGGCACCACTTCGACGCGGCGGTGCACGTGGCGGGGATGGACAGCCGGCCGGCGTTAAGCGTGGTCAGGGCGATCTTGAGGCCTTGCCCTTCGGTACCGAGGCGGTTCTCGGTTGGTACACGAACGCGGTTGAAGCGAGTCAGGCCGTTCTCGATGCCGCGCAGGCCCATGAAGGCGTTGCGCTGCTCGACGGAGATACCCGGAGAGTCGCCCTCGACGACGAACGCGCTGATGCCGCCCGGCCCGCCGTCGTGAGCCGGCACCCGGGCCATCACGACCAGCAACTCGGCGACCACGCCGTTAGTCGTCCACAGCTTGACGCCGTCGAGCTCGTACGCTGCACCGCCGTCCACGGGTGTCGCGGTTGTGGCCATCCGGGCGGGGTCGGAGCCGACGTCCGGCTCGGTCAGGAGGAACGCACTGATGGCGCCCTTGGCGCATCGAGGCAGGTAGGCATGCTTTTGGTCTTCGTTGCCGAATAGCTTGACCGGCTGCGGGACGCCAATGGACTGATGCGCCGAGACGAGAGCGACCAGTGACGGGTGGACGGAGCCGATCAGCATCAGCGCCCGGTTGTAGGCAAGCTGGCTCAGCCCCATCCCGCCGTACTCCTCGGGGATCTTCATGCCGAAGACACCCAGCTCGGCGAGGGCCTTGACGTCCTCGTCCGGGACCCTGGCGTCGCGTTCGATGACGGCGCCGTCCAGTTCGCTCTCGCACAGGGTCCGCAGCTTGCCCAGGAAGGCGTCGCTGCGCTCCTCGTCTGCCGGCGACTGGGTCGGATGGGGATGGATGAGCTCGAGCTGGAAGCGCCCTAGGAACAGCTCCTTGGCGAAGGATGGGGCGCGCCATTCGGTCTCGCGGGCGGCCTCGGCAACTCGGCGGGCCTCGCGTTCGTCGACTTGGGGGCCTGGCGTAGTGGTTGTCATGGGAGCTCGCGTCCTCCTTGACGGGGATCGGTGCTTCCTCACTCAGGTTACCAGCGAGTAACCCAACAAGTTAGGGCTTGGCGAGCGTCCATCTGATGCAGCGCTCGCCGTCAAGATCCCCCAGCGGCAGGAGTAACCTGTGTTTCTGCCCGGCAAATAGGGCGAATCGATCGCTTACTCCTGCTGTTGGGGGATCTTGGTCCGGGCAGGGGATAGCCCGAGCGCCCGCGCGGGAATCACAGTGGTCGCCGGGGTGTTCTATCAAGTAGCCTGGACGGGCCGAGCCAGCAGCCAGCCCGTTCGGGCTCCAGCTGTGTGGCTGGATTGACAACTCAACATGGGGGTGAACGGTTTCGACTTCGTTCGTCGAACCAGGGGAAGCGGGCCGAGGATGTCACGTGATCTCGTTAACCAACGTGGCAA
>JASLBX010000568.1 GCA_030146385.1 Jiangellaceae bacterium
CACCGAGAATGCCGTCCGATCTTCGCCGCGCCGTTGCGGCGTCCGTCCTGCTGGCTGGTGTGACTGCGACCGCCGCGTGCGGCGTCCTTCCTGGCGGGGAGGACGACGCGGCGCCGATCGCCGACATCGCCACTGAACGGGTCAGTGCCGAGAACGGCCTTGACCAGCTGGAGCCCTCGGTGGCGCTCGGCAGGGTCGTACAGGAGCTGCGCGAGGAGGGCTCGTTCCACGTCAGCGGGACGGTCAAGGGTGGCGACCTCGACATCACTTACCTGGTCGGCGAGGGCGCGATCGGGACGATCGGCGAGGCGGAAGGCGGCGGCAGCCCGGTAGAGATCGTCGCAGCCGAGGGACGGATCTACGTCGCCGGCGACGAGGAGTTCCTGGTCGAGACGGTCGGTAAGGACGCGGCCAAGACGATTGGCGGGAAGTGGCTGCTGCTCGCCGAGGACTCGACCTCCGAGTTCGACGTGCTGGCCGATGGCCGGAAATTCGCCGAAGCCGTGTTCAGCGACTCGACGGGGGAGGTCGAGACCACCGGCGTCCGCCAGGTGGACGGGCAACCGGCGATCGGCTTCCTGTTCCGCGAGACCGGGTCGACGCTCTGGGTGGCGGCGACGGGTGATCCGCGCCCGCTGCGGTTCGAGGAGGCTGGGGCGTCGGGCGGCAAGGGCGTGCTCAAATTCGACAGCATCGGAGCCGAGGTCGAGCTTGAGATCCCGGAGGAGGCTGACGTCGTCGACGCCGAGAAGCTGTCGTCCGATTAGGGCTCTCTCGTGGAGAGAGCCGCGCGCATCCGGCACGATCCACGAGACACCCCTGGTGCTGGGATTGGTTCGGTGACCATGGCAGAGTTGACCCGTGGGTGAGGCGGCGCTTCCAGCCCTCGTGGGCGAGGTCATGAAGCGGTCTTCGCTCGTCTGGTTGATCTATGAAGGCGGCGAGCGGGCCCGTCCGGTGTGGCACGCGTGGCAGGACGGCGTCGCGTACGTTGTCTCCGGTGGTCCGGAGCAGGCGCTGCCCGGCATCCTCAGTGTCGACCGGGTCGTGGTGACGGCCAGAGCCAAGGACACCCGCGAGCGCGTCGTGTCATGGGTCGCGGAGGCCGAGACGCTGGTTCCGTGGACGAGCGAGTGGCGCGTCGCCGTCGACGCCCTGGCTCCGGAGCGTTTGAACGCGGCCACGATCTCCGCGCTGGGCGAAGTGTGGGCGGCCGAATCGACGATCACGAAGCTGACGCCCACGGGCGAGGTGGTCGAGCAGCCTGGCTCGTATCCGTCCGATTCGCTGGCCGCGCCGCCGCCGGGCTCGCCCGCCACGACCCGCGGCCCGCGTCCCTGGGTGGCCCACCGCCGCCCGCGTCGCGCCCCCCGCCTCTGACGGAATGCCTATTTACGTGATCACTCCGGGGCAAGGGTAGGTTGCCGCGCGTGGAGTTAGTAGGGCCGATCGCCGTCGGGTTGACCCGTGCCGTAAGCAGAATCGACGTCAGCGGCACGAATCATCTGCCGTTCTCCGGGCCGGCCATCGTCGCCGTCAACCACACCACGATCGTCGACGTCGCCCCCGTACTCGCCGCCCTCTACAAGGCAGGGCTGCGGCCGAGCCGTCCGTGCGGCCGCGACGGCTGCGAGACGACGCACGGCCACGTCCGATTTCTCGCCACCGAGTTGGTGTTCGCCAACCCGATCCTCGGCCCGCTGGTGCGCCACGCCGGGTTCGTCCCGGTCGGGGGAGGACGAGGCGCCGCCGCCGCGCTCAAAGCCGGCCTGGCGGCCCTCGCCCGCGGTGAGATCGTCGGCATCTATCCCGAAGGGGACGTTTCGGCCACACACGACGGCGCGCCGCGCAAGTTCCGGGTCGGCGTCAGCAAGCTGGCGCTCGAGTCTGGCGCGACGATCGTCCCCGTCGCCCATCACGACGCCCGCCAGATCGGCTCCGGATCGACGGCCCGCAGCATGCTCGGCGCGGTCACATCGATTGTCCGACGACCCACGGTGCGCATCCGGGTCGGTGCGCCGGTCAAGGGCGCGGAATACACCGGACGAACCATCGCCGAGACGGCATCACTCATCCAAGAACGGGTGACGTCCGTGTGGCGAACGCTTGCCGGAACGCCTGATGGACGGCCGCAGGCAGGTTAACGTCCGGACAACATCGTTTCGTCTACCGGATATGTACGTGCGTAGAGTTATGTGACCAGGCATTATGTCCTCGCAAGGTGACGTAGCCTACGATCTTGGCAGGCGATGCGAGAGGAGGTGCTCATGCACACGCTCGTGCTGAATGCCTCCTATGAGCCGCTTGCAGTGGTGTCAGTACGCCGGGCGGTCGTGCTGGTCCTTACCGAGAAGGCCGTTGCCGAGCACGTCGATGACGAGCGGGTGATCCGGTCCGCGTCCCGCGAGATCCCGATGCCGCTGGTCGTCCGGCTGCTCCGGTTCGTCCGCGTCCCGTACCGGCGCCGCCTTCCGTGGTCGCGCCGGGGCGTCCTGGACCGTGACAAGCACCGGTGCGCCTACTGCGGCGCGCGGGCGAGCACGGTCGACCACATCGAGCCGGTGTCGCGCGGCGGTGCGGCTCGCAGCTGGCTGAACACCGTTGCCGCGTGCCCGCCGTGCAACCAGGTCAAGGCCAACCGCACGCCGCGGGAGGCGGGCATGGAATTGCTCGTCCAGCCGTACGAGCCGAAGGCCCAGGCGGCCCTCATCCTCGCCTTGGGGATCAAGGTCGAGAGCCTGCCCGCCTGGCTGGAGCCTGCCCTCACCCACGCCTGACGTCCGGCGCGTGGCGCGATCACGCGACTAGACTGCCGACCATGGCATCTCCAGTTCCGGGCCTGCCCCACGGCCTCAGCGTCGGGACGTACGACTCCTACGAAGAGGCCCAGCGCGCGGTCGACTACCTGTCCGACCAGAAGTTTCCGGTCGAGAACCTGGCCATCGTCGGCACTGACCTGCGCCAGGTCGAGCGCGTCACGGGCCGGATGACGTGGGCGAAGGCGGCGCTCGGCGGGCTCGCGAGCGGTGCCTGGCTCGGGCTGTTCGTCGGGCTGGTCCTCGGCCTGTTCATCGAAGAGGGCTGGGGACGGATCATTCTGTTCAGCATGGCCTGGGGCGCGGTATTCATGACGATCTTCGCGCTGGTCGGCTACGCGATGGCCGGCGGGCGGCGCGACTTCACCTCCCGCAGCACCACCATCGCGGCGCACTATGAGATCTTCTGCAGCCACCAGCAGGCCGAGGAGGCCCGTAACCTGCTGGCCAGGCTGTCCCTGCAGTCCTGAAACGGCGTATCGTCGCCGGACGATGACTGAGATCGACTGGCGCATCAAGGGGTTCCCGCCCGAGCTGGACGGCCTGACCGCCGAGGAAGTCGCCGACCGCGGGTTGAGTGTCACCGAATTCATGCTGCCGATCGCAACCATCGACGGCGCGGCGCTCGAGGCCAACATCCGAACGATGGCGGACTACTGCCGCGCCCACGGTGTCCGGCTCGTCCCGCATGCGAAGACCACGATGAGCCCCGAGCTCGCCGAACGGCAGATCGCCGCCGGTGCGGACGGGCTGACCGTGGCCACGGTCAGCCAGGCGCGGGTGTTCTATGCGCACGGCATGCGGCGGCTGCTACTGGCGAATCAGCTGGTCGACCCAGTGGCGATTACCTGGGTACGGGACGCCATGACGGCCGACGAGCAGCTGTGGTTCGCCTGCTTCGTCGACTCGCTCACCGGTGTGGAGCGGCTGGCAGCGGACGCCCATCCGGTCGACGTCTACGTCGAGATCGGCACCACCGGCGGCCGCGCAGGGTGCCGGACGATGGCGGAGGCCGTCGCGGTCGCCGAGGCGGTTGCCGCGGCGCCGGGCATGCGACTGGCCGGTGTGGCCGGATGGGAGGGGGTGCTCGCCGGTGACCGGACGCCGGAGGCGGTCGAGCGGGTCCGGGCCTTCCTGCGCCGGCTCGCCGACGCCGCGGCCGCTCTGGCGCCGTACGGCGACGGGGCCGGGTTCGATGTCACCGTGGGCGGCAGCGCGTACTTCGACCTGGTCGTGGATGAGCTGGCGTCGGCCTGGCCGGTCGCGCTGCGCAGCGGGTGCACCGTCCTGCACGACTCCGGCCACTACGCGCACCTGACGCCGTTACCGGAGCTGCGTCCTGCCCTGCGCGTGTGGGCGTACGTCCAGTCCCTCCCGGAACCGTCGCTGGCGATCGCGGGTCTCGGCCGCCGGGACGTCGGGTTCGATGCGGGATTACCCCTGCCCGAGGTGATCTGGCGGGACGGTGGTCCGCGGCCGATCGACGGGCTGGAGGTGACTGCGCTGAATGACCAGCACGCGTTCGTGTCCGGGACGGGCCTGGAGGTGGGCGACGTCGTCGGATTCGGCGTCTCGCACCCCTGCACGACGATGGACAAGTGGCGGCTCATCCCCGTGCTGGACGACTCCCACCGCGTCGTCGACTACGCCCGGACGTACTTCTGACCCACCCTCGGGTTGATCATGGGGGAATCGTGGTATCCGGGCGTTGAGAAACACGATTCGGCCATGATCAACGCCAGTGTCGTGCTGTGCTCTAGGGCGGCAGGACGTTCCAGGTTTCGAGCATCTCGACGAGCCCGGGCGACGTCGGCAGCGAACGCACCTCGGATGGCGTGCACCAGCGAACGTCGGACGCGTCGTCACCCGCTCGAAGCGTCCCGCC
>JASLBX010000096.1 GCA_030146385.1 Jiangellaceae bacterium
ACTTTCATTATAGACCTTTAGTCCTTAAATGGGCATGACTACCACGAAACGCCCATGATCAACGCGGGACGGGCTCAGTCGGCGTCGTCGAGACCGAGTGAGAAGGCGGCTTCGAGGTCGTGCGAGGAGAAGCTCTTGAAGGCGATGTGCGTCTCGGTGCCGAGGACGCCGGGTACCTTGTTCAGCCGGTCGGCCACGACGTCGGCGATCTGGTCGTGGTGGCGGACGCGGATCATGGCAATCAGGTCGATCTCGCCGGTGACCGAGTAGACCTCGCTCACGCCGTCGAGCGCGGCGATCTGCTCCGCGACCTCAGGAATTCTGGCGACGTCGGCCTGCACGAACACGATGGCGGTGATCACGGGCGTCCTTCCTCCTATCGAACCAGCCCGAGCCTACGCCCCGACCGCCACCGGCTCGCATGGAGCGGGGTAGCCGGCGATCATTCCCGCGGGCGGAGTGATCGACGATCGTCGAACGGCCGCGCCGCGCTGGGTGCCTCGTTCGCCAAATCTGCCAGGCCCATGAACGACCAGGCGCTGCGGGTGGGCAGCGTCCAGCTGCCGGCGACCTCGACCAGCCGGGTGCCGGTCTGCTCCAGCCAGCGGAGGATGCATTCGGCCTCCTCGGCTGTGGCCGCCGGCAGGGGAGGCGGTGCGGGCAGGACCGTCTCGGCCGTCGTCAGCAACGCATCGAGGTAGGGACGCGGGTGCGCGCCGGGCGGAGAGGTGCCGGCAGCGGCGAGACGGCCGTACCGGACGACGTGCATCTCCCAGCCGCCCTGCTCGAGCCGCCGGGCCGCCGCAAGCTCAGGGACCGCTGCGAGCGCGGCCATCCGCTGGCTCCGGGCGGCCGTGCGGACGAACGCGGCCAGCCGGTTGCGGTGCACGGCGGCGTCCTCGTAACGCTGCATCGCCGACAGCCGCTCGATGCGGCCCAGCAGCCGCGAAACCAACCCGCCGGCATCGGCCGTGAAGGCCTCCCTGACCGCTTCGGCGTGCCTGGCGTACTCCTCGACCGTCTCACCTCCGGCGCACGGCGCGCCGCACCGGCCCATCTCGGCCAGGACACAGGGCGAGCGGGTGCGCTTGGGCGAGAGCCGTTCGGTGCACTGCCGGATGGGGATCGCCTCGTGCACAGCCGTCATGGCCGCCTCGGCCGTTCGCCTCGACCCGATCGGCCCGAGGTACGCGGCGCCGTCGTCGCGGACGTCGCGGACCATAGACAGCCTCGGGAACGGCTCGATGGTGAGCTTGAGCCAGCTCGCCCGCTCAGGGAACCGCGACCGGCGGTTGTAGCGCGGCTTGCGCTCGGCGATCAGACGAAGCTCGCGGACCTCGGCTTCGAGCGCGGTGGCGCATTCGATACCTGTGACCGACTCGGCGATCGCGATCATCTCAGTCATGCGTGAGCGCGTTTCGGACGCGGTGAAGTACGTCCGGACCCGTCGCCGCATGTTCGTGCTCTTGCCGACGTACAGAGCGTGGCCCTGTCCGTCTTCGAAGATGTACACACCCGGAGCAGCTGGGAGGAGCACGGCCACGTGGCGCAAGCTGCGCTGTGCAGGCGTGACGGTGTTCTGCCACAGCACAAGCTCCTCGACCGTTTGCACGCCGACGTTGCCCAGGCGCTCGAACATGCCGTGCAGGACGTCCACCGTCGCCCGCGCGTCGTCGAGGGCCCGGTGCGTCGGCGTGGTGGACGCGTGAAACAGCCGAGCCAGCGTCGAGAGCTTGCAGTCGCGGGCCTCGTCGCGGGCGACGACCCGGCGGGCGAGCCGCGCAGTGTCGAGGACCTCGAACTTCGGCCATGGGTGGCCGGTGCGTTCGCACGCCGTCTTGAGGAAGCCGATGTCGAACGGCGCGTTGTGTGCCACCAGGGTCGCCCCACGGGCGAACTCGAGGAACGCCGGAAGGACGGCCTCGAGCCGCGGCGCCGTGGCGACCATGGCGTCGGTGATGCCGGTGAGCACGGCGACGAACGGAGGGATGGCCGTCGACGGGCGCACCAGGGTCTGGAACTCGCCGAGCACCTCGCCACCCCGGACCTTGACCGCGCCGAACTCGGTGATGTCGCACGTGGCGGGCGCGCCACCGGTCGTCTCAAGGTCGACTACCACGAACGTCGTGGCGACGAGCGGGACGCCGAGCTCGTCGATCGTGCCCTGAACGACTGTGGCCGCCATGGTCCGAACGGTAGGGACCGGCACTGACAAGGTGGTGGCGACGCGCGGAGTGCCGTCTCATCTAACCTTGCAGGACCGTGACGTAGTGGAGGGATTTCCGTGGCCGTACCGATGCCGAGCGCGACGACACGCTGGCGCTGCGCCCAGTGCGGCAACCTGACCCGCTTCGACGTCGTGCGCTCATCACGGGTGCGGGAGTACATGCACTTCACCCTGGCCGGCGAGCCGCGGGTCGAGGAGACCGAGGTGCTCGGCGAGATCGTCGAGCGGGTCAACTGCCGGTGGTGCGGCAACGAGCAGAGCATCGAGCTGGTCCGGCGGGTGGATGCGGACGGGACGGGGGCGGCCGCGGAGGACGCTGAGCCGGCGTGACGGTTCTTCCGGAGCCGGTCCGGGCACGGGTCGTGGCGCTCGCCGCCGACGTGCTCGGATCGATGCGCGGCGAGGAGATTCCGCCTGTGCTGCGACCGGTGGCCAAGTTCGCCGCTGCCAAGCGTGCACGGCTCGGCGCCGGAGCGATAGCAGCGGCTCTGGAATCCGACCCCGCCTTCCGGGCCCGGGTGTTCGAAGCGGCGTCGGCAGCGATGCCCGGCCTTGCGGAGGCCCTCGAGCAAGGGACGCCGCCGGCGGCCGCCGATCCCGTGGACGTCGCCATCATCGCGTACCTTCAACGGCC